>JAFDZF010000123.1 GCA_018267055.1 Bacteroidota bacterium | reverse complement strand
GCTCAGGGGAAATCGCCTGCTCAATGCCGCAGTGGCCTTCTACCCGGACGGCAGTTCCGCGACCGCGGTGGCGCGCCAACCAGCGCCACTGTCGCTATGGCGTCCGTGGAAAGACGAGAACACCGTCGTGGCCGACTGATCGGCCCATAGCGTCATCAACCTGAGCCGGGGGGCTAGAGCGGCGGTGATCTTCTGCTACGAGGAATACCTGCCTGCGCTTTATCTACTGAATGAGGCCTTCGACCGCCCCACGATGTACGTGGCGATGAGAAACACGTGGGCAGCCCCCTATCCAGCCTCTTCAGCGATCCAGACTTGGCATTCCCTCGGGATGGCTCGGCTGTTCGGTCGACCTTACGTCATGGCCGACAACCGGCCGCGCCCGGCAGGGGCGCCTGGCGACTGGACGCCATCGATTGCGCCGTGAGCCGCCGGCTCTGAAAATCTCCACGCTACCTCTTTGAGGCGCTCGTGCTCTGTGCACGACCACAACACCCGACGGGATTTCGTGTCCCGCGCGGGCCATGGAATCCCATTTTTCTTGGAGATTCCATGGAACAAGTGCAAGAAGGACCAGCCGACGTCAGGTGCGACCTGATCGACGCGGACTGTTGATTCATCAGCACAACTGAGCCAGTGATCACGTCGAAGCTTGAGCCACTGGGTTGATGGATTCTTTGTTTACTCGATTGTGGATAAGTCTATCGGGTCTGCTGTTTTTCGATCTCCTTTCTGAGCTTTGCTGCGTTGCTTTGGCGGTGCCGCGCCAGCGGCACTGGAATGCTTGAATCGCCAGCTCTCGTTGCCCGTCTCCACGATGTGGCAGTGGTGCGTGAGACGGTCGAGCAAGGCCGTGGTCATCTTGGCATCGCCAAAGACGCTGCTCCATTCCGAGAAGGTGAGGTTGGTGGTGATCACCACGCTCGTTCGCTCGTAGAGTTTGGAGAGCAGGTGGAACAGCATTGCGCCACCCGACTGCGTGAACGGCAAGTAGCCCAGTTCATCCAGGATCACCAGATCGACGTACATCAGGCGGTGTGCCAACTGCCCGGCCTTGTTCTGCGTCTTCTCAAGCTCCAGAGCATTGACCAGCTCTACTGTGGAGAAGAAACGCACCCGCTTGCCATGCATGCGGATCGCCTCGATCCCCAGACTCGTGGCCAGGTGGGTCTTCCCCGTGCCGGGGCCACCGACCAGCACCACGTTGTGGGCTGACTCCACGAAGCGAAGGGTGTGCAGCTGGCGCACCAGCGCTTCATCGAGTTGCGTGTGGGCGAAGTCAAAGCCGGCGAGATCGCGGTGCGATGGGAACCGCGCCACGCGCATCTGGTAGGCCATGGAGCGCACCTCGCGCTGAGCGGTCTCGGCCTTGATGAGCTGGTGCAACACGGCCTCATGATCAAGCGACTTCATGCGGGCGGTGCCTAGCACCTCAGGCCAGGCACTGGCCATGCCGTGAAGGCCCAGCGCCTTGAAGGCATCAATGACGTCATGCATGGTCGGACTCCGGTGACGCCTCATGAGGCTGGACGTTGCGCAGTGCGTCATAGCGTTGCAGGTTGGCCAGTGGAGGTGTATTGAGCGTCAACCGGGTGGCCGCTGGCGACTCGGGCAAGCGCTGTTCCTTCAGGCGCGAGAGCACATTGAGCACGTGCTCGGCACTCACCCGCCCAGACTGCAGGGCCAGCTCCACCGCCACCAGCACAGCCTCCAGCCCATGCAGGCTCACACCCATGAGCACCTGCGCCATCACCCTGTCGCCACCGCTGTGGCGCAGCAATTGGCGCTGCAGTTCCTGCAGGGGTTCGGGCATGGTCTTGAAGGGTGCGCCGTTGCGCAGCGCGCCGGGCTTGCGCTCGATGAGCGCGATGTAGTGCATCCAGTCGTAGAGCGTCTGATCACGCTCAAAGCTGCGCGCCAGACGCACCTGTCGCCCATCAGGGCCGACCACCAGCAGGCCATCCGCGTAGGCTCGAAGACTGACCACCGCATGAATCCATTCACACGGCACGCTGTAGCGGTTGCGCTGGAAGTGGATGAGTGCGGTCGCAGAGACTCGCACCGGCTGCTCCACGTAGCCATCAAACGCACGGGGGTTGGGCATGAGGCGAGCACGTTCGTCCTGCCAGACATCGGCCACCATGAGCTGTGTCCATTCGGGGTGACTCATCTCAGCCCAGACCTTCACACAGGCCTGCTCCAGCCAGTCGTTGAGCTCGCCAAGCGATCCCCAGCGCCGCTCGTTGGCCTCGCGCCAGATGTCCTTGCGCCGGTCCTGAACATTCTTCTCTACGACTCCCTTCTCCCAGCCGGCGGCACGGTTGCAGAACTCCGGCTCGAACAGGTAGTGTCCGGTCATCGCTTCGAAGCGCGCATTGACGCTGCGTTGCTTGCCTTGGCCGACCTTGTCCACTGCGGTCTTCATGTTGTCGTAGATGCCCCGCCGGGGCACACCACCGAAGAGGGCGAACGCCCGTGCGTGCGCGTCGAACAGCATCTCGTGCGCCTGGCTGTAGTACGCCACCAGGCAGAAGGCGCGGCTGGACGCCAGCTTGGTGTGTGCCACCTCCAGGCGGCGGCGCAACCCGCCGATGAAGAGGTACTCGCAGCTCCAGTCGAACTGGAACGCCTCGCCCAACTCGAAGCTCAGCGGCACGAACCCCGCACCACGCGCAGCGTTGCCTTGCTCTTGTTGCCAGCGCTGGGCAAAGGCGTAGACCGGCCCTCGGCTGCCGCTGTAGCCCTGCGCCCGCAGAGCTTCAAACATCGCCTTGATCCCGCGCCGATCGCGTTTGCTGCGATGGCTATCGGCCTTTAGCCATTGGCTCAACTGCTCCTTGTACGGATCCAGGATGCTGGGGCCCGACACCCGCTGCGGGTATCTGGGTTCGGCCATCTCCCCGTCCTTGAGCCACTTGGTGGCTGTGTTTCGAGAGATGCCCAGGCGCCTGCTGGCCTCGCGCACCGACATGTCCTGCCTCAGCACGAGGCGGCGTAACTTGCTCAATGTGCTCACGTTGATCACTCCTGCTCCCCCGTGCTGAAAAAATCAGCAGGATAGAGCGGCAACGTGGCTCAGATTTCAACGTGAATGCGTCCCGAAATGGCCCAGCTTTGGAAATAAATCAACAGCCTCGAACAGGAAGTGACTCACCATGGCCGCAAAGCGCGCATTGACGTCGCGCTCCTTGCCACGGCGCACCCGGTCTACAGCGGTGCGCATGTTGTCGTAGATGCCTCGGCGGGG
>JAFDZF010000122.1 GCA_018267055.1 Bacteroidota bacterium | reverse complement strand
GTACAAGAAGGACCTCTGGTCGTTCGACCCGGTGGCGAACGCGTGGACGCAGCTGGCGGACATGCCCGGACCACGCGCCCGGGCAGCGGCCTTCTCCGTCGGCGGCAAGGGGTATGTGGCCGGTGGCATCACATCCGTTGGTTCCGGTGACAACACGTATACGAACACGACCTACGGATACGATCCCTCCACGAACACCTGGGCGGCGTGCGCCAATTTCCCGGGCGCGAGGATGCGCATGGTATCCTTCGCTATCGGATCGAAAGGATACGCCGGATGCGGGGCGGAAGGGTTCAACATCAGCCGGAACATCCATGCCTACGATCCGGTCGCCAACACGTGGACCAACATGGGCGGTTTCGGCGACACCAGTGGGCGCGATTGGGGCTTTGCGCTGGCGATCGGCAACAAGGGCTACATCGGCGGCGGACATCTGTACTCCGATTGGTCCAAGACTTACTATGATTTCTGGTGCTTCGATCCGGCCACCACGAGCTTTACGCCGCGGCAGTACCTGGGCGGCATGGACCTGCGCGATTGCGGGGCGTTCAGCATGGGGGGCAAGGGCTTCTTCGTGGCGGGTTCCCAAAGCATCAACCGGCCCACCCAGGAAGCCTGGCAGTATGATCCCGCAACGGGCCAGTGGACCAAGCGTACGGGAACGGAGTACAACTTCGACGCATCGGCCACCTTCACCATCGGCACACAGGCCTACAAAGTGGGTGGGGTTTACCGCGACGTGCTGTCCTACTTCAATTACAACATGCGCTACAACCCGGGGACCGACCTGTGGTCGTTCGCCGCTGCGATGCCCACGAGCGCGGGCGGACGCGCTTGGGGAGTGGGGTTCAGCGCCAATGGCAAGGGCTATGTGGGGCTGGGGCTCGCGTATGCGAACACCCTGAAGAACGACCTCTGGCAATACGACCCCGCGAACAATGCCTGGACGCAGAAAGCCACCTTCCCGGGAGGGGCCAGGCAAAAGTCCGTGGCCTTCCGCATCGGCGGCAAGGTATACGTGGGCACAGGTGTGGGTGCGGGCGTCGTGTACCGTGACATGTGGGCATATGACCCCATGGCCGATACATGGACGCAAAAGGCCGATTTCGGTGGCACGGCGCGCTATGGTGCGGTCGCGTTCACCATCGGGGGCAAGGGCTACATCGCCACTGGCTATGATGGGGCCTACCGCAAGGACCTCTGGGAGTATGATCCAGCCACCGACACCTGGACGCAGAAGGCGGACTTCGGGGGTGTGCCGCGCGATCAGGCGTTCGCCTTCGTGGCGGGGAACAAGGCTTATGTAGGAGCCGGCGAGATCGGAACGACATCGTGCACCCATGACATGTGGGAATACACCCCGGTGGCCAGCGCGGACCAGGTGCAGTTGCGCCCGAAAGTGCTGCTCGATGGTCCCTACGACAGTGCTTCCGGCCTGATGAGCGATGCGCTGCGCACGGCCGGGCTGGTGCCGCTCACCGAGCCCTATACCGCGCTCGGCTACGACCATGCTTCAAGCGGCGGGGAGGCCACGACCTCCGCCGTGCTGGCCGCCACCGGCCCCAATGCCATCGTGGATTGGGTGGTGGTGGAGCTGCACCATCCATCGCAGCCCGGTCTGGTCGTTGCCTCGACCTGCGCGCTGCTCCAGCGCGATGGTGACGTGGTGGGCACGGACGGCGTTTCCCCGGTGCGCTTGCCGGCCTCGGCGGGCAGCTATTACATCGCTATCCAGCACCGTAACCACCTGGGGGCGATGACGGCCTCTGCGGTCGCGGTGGGCACCGCCTCCACGATGATCGACCTTTCGCTGACCACGACCATGGCCTATGGCGTGGATGCGCGCAAGGTGGTGGGAGGGCGCGCATTGCTGTGGACGGGTGACGTGCATCGGGATGCACGCATCGCCTACACCGGCGCTGGCAATGACCGCGACCCCATCCTGGTGGCCATCGGTGGGTCGGTACCCACCCAGGTGGTCAATGGGGTCTATTCATCCGCCGATGTGAACATGGACGCCATGATCAAGTACACGGGGGCCGGGAACGACCGCGATCCCATCCTCCAGAGCATCGGCGGAGGTCTGCCCACACAGGTGCGCAACGGTCAGGTGCCGTGATGGCTGCGGCCGCTCCGGCATTGTGATCGCTCAGTAGGCACGACCTCGATCCGCACTTGATCAGTACATTCAGAAGGCCGAAAGCCATGCATGCAGCGCCGTGCCCGCGGCGTTTCCCGATGGTCCGCGATCAGCGGACCACCAGCACGTGCCCGCTCTGCGTGGCGGCCACGTCCAGGGTGCTCCGGTAGCGGATGCACCAGAAGTAGGTGCCCTCGGCGCAGGCCGTGCCGGCCACCCGGCCGTCCCAGCCCTGCCGCACGTCGTCGGTCTCGTACACCGCCTGGCCCCAGCGGTTGTAGATCGTCAGCGCGGAGGTGGACACGCCCCGGAGCGTCACCGGTATGAACCGGTCGTTGTGCCCGTCGCTGTTGGGGGAGAAGATGTTGGGCATGTCCACCAGCACCCCGCATTCCTCGGTGGCCAGCAGGATCGAATCGCGCGCACTGCAGCCGTCCACCGTCACCGCCACCCAATGGAGGCCCGCCTGCGTGGCGGGGAAGGCGGCGCTGGTGGAGCCATCATGCCAATGGTAACTGGCGTTCGCCAGCGTGGCGTCCAGGAGGAACACGCCGCCCGCGCAGAACAGGGTGTCGGGCCCCAGGTCCACGGCGGGCGGGGGCGCCACGCTCACTTCCACGGTATCGCGCAGCAGCCCGCAACTCCCGTCGATGGCCACGGAATAGGTGCCGGCCGTGGTCACGGTATAGGCATGGGCCGTGGAATGGTCCTGCCATTCATAGGCGCCCGGCAGGCCCGGGGCGATGGTCCAGGTGGTCCCGGTGCAGAGCGTGGTGTCGGGGCCCAGGTCCAGCTGGCCGGGCGTCACGCCCGTCACCTCGATCGTGTCTCGGCCCGTGCCGCAGGCGGTGGTGATGTCCACCCAGTACGTGCCGGGGGCGTCCACCAGGAAGGTCCCGTCCGTGGAGCCGTCCTGCCATATATAGGCGGCGTTGGCCAGGCCCGGGTCCAGCAGCAGCGTACCGCCCAGGCAGAGCACGGTGTCCGGCAGCACGTCGGTGTTCCCGTTGCTGGGCCCTACGGTGAACCCGTCGAAGCTGCCGTAGCCGCCGCCGGAGAAGGTCTGCATGGTGAAGTCCATCTCGGTGGCGTCCGCCGTGAAGCACATCGCCAGCGGCAGCCACGTGCCGGCCGCCATCGGGATGATGAACTCCTGCTGGCTGGTGCCGATCGTGAGGGTGAGCACCACCGGGCTGCCGTTGGCATAGCTGCCCGGGCCGCTGCCGAAGCAGGCACCCCAGAAGCGCAGCTGGTAGGAGCTGCCCACCGTCAAGCCGGTCATGGCGCCGCTCACGCATTCCTGCTCCACGGGGTCCACGCCGTTGGCCAGCCCCAGCCACGAGCCGCCGTCGGGCGATGCCGTGGGCGTCACCGTGGTGGAGCCGTTCCACGAGGCGAAGCTCATGTCCAGCACGTCCGGTGAATTGTTCGATGGCTGGCTGCACGCCGTCCAGCCCGGCAGGGCCCACACCATGCTGTTGCCCACCGGCCCGGTCACCGAGCCGTTGGTCACCGTCTGCCCCTGGAGGGGTACCAGGACCGCGGCCAGCAGGCCGGTCAGCGCGAAGCGTGCGCCGGGGTGGGGTAGGACGGTCCGTGGTTCCATGGTGGGAAGGTTCTTGCGCTAGGACGTTGGATCACCGCCCCCGTGTTGGCCGACCACGAAAAAAAACGGTTCCCTCGCGGATCCTGTCCACCGCGCGATGCATCCTTCTCCTTCCGGGCGCTCAGAGCAGCTCGGTGAACGACAGCATGAGGCCCAGCGCCCGGCAGGCCGCGAAGGCGGGCAGGGCCAGCATGGGGTTGCTCCGTCTCCAGTTGGTGTACTTCTCCCGGGCGAAACGCCGCCAGTTCCCCGCGTTCAGCACGGTGCGGCCGTAGGTGATCGAGGGGCCGTCGATCCACGTGGCATGCCACCACCCGGGCGGGAAGAACAGCGTTTCCCCTTCGCGCACGCGGGCATAGTGCGGCTTCACATAGCGGTAGAGCGGGAACCGCTCCAGGTCCGGCGCGAAGGCGTTGCCCACTTGCGAGAGCCGCGGGTTGTCGGTCCGGGGATAGATAAGCGGTGTCTGGTCCGGGGGGAAGAGGAAGAACTCCTTGTCGCCGCGGATCTGCGTGATCTGCGTGGCCATGCCCAGCAGGTCGTAGTGGAGCACGGGGTAGAACGAGCCCCGTCCGCCGAAGAAGAGCTCGTGCACCGTGGTGCCGTTCAGCAGCGGCCGCGGCACCAGGGCGTGTTCCGTGCGGTCGCGCCGGCCGTAGGAGAGGCGGGGGCGCAGGTCTTGGAGCAGCTCCGGGAAGCTCTCGCGCAGGTCGAAGTTGAAGGGGTAGGGGGCCGGGTCTTCCTCGGTGGAGGTGTGGATGCGGTCGATCTGCTCCGCCAGCGTGATCGTGCGGCCCCCGACCGTGCGCGTGAGGTGGCCGTACCGGGTGCGGAACAGCTCGAAGGACCATCGGTGCAGGGCGGGCCAGGGCCGTGCGTGATCCACGATCACGGGGCGGCCCCGCAGGTCGTATTCATGCAGGAGTTCCCGCGGGCTGAGCCCTTCGCGGCGATCCACCGGAACACTGCCGTTCCGGAACTGAGCAAGCTTTTCCATGGCGCCTGTGGTGGGAAGAACGTCCGGCGTTCCGGGCAGGCGTCCGGGCCGGTCCTCCCAAGTTAGGGCGATCCGGGACCGGCGTGGGGATCGGATGCACTGATCATGGCCGCTGACGGCCCGCCAGGTCCGCCCCGGTGACCCAGGCCCGCATCAGCTCGTCGGTGAGCAGGGTGCCCACGATGCGGTAGCGCGAATGCGCCAACGGGTTGTCGCCGTCCAGCGGCTCGCTCATCACGCCTTCGCTCGGGCGGTAGTAATTGCTGTGCACGAACCGCGAGACCCCGTCCCGCCGCACAAGGAAGCCCACGTGGTGGTCGAGCCCTACGGCGTAGAGGCCATCACCCTGCTTTTCGAGGCAGGCCGTCACGTCGCTCACCGGCCGGTCGCGGAACCGTTCCACCCGGCCCGCCAGGGCCCGCGTGATCCCCTCCGCGTCCCGTTGCGACCAGGCGACCCGCGGCAGCCGGAAGCCGGCGTCCTGCATCACCGTGTTCACGAAGTAGCCACAGGCGATGGTGCCCTGCCGCGGCGTGCGCGTAGTGCCGTTGAAGTCCCAGGGCGTGCCGTACCAGGCGGGGAGAAGATCTAGTGTGCTGCGGTCGAACAGGTACGCCCGGGCACTGTCGATCACCGCTTGCCGTGCGGTGCTGTCGGCGTGCTCATAGGAACGCTGGAACGCGGTGCGCCGGGCCTCGATGGCCGACTTGAGCGCCGGATACGTCGTTGGCGGGGTGCCGACGAGCAGGGCCAGGGGAAGGAAGATCGAGGCGGTGAACATGCGCGGGCTTTGCCTTCCCAATGCCCGATCGCGGCCCGCGTAACGCACGGCCGTATCTTGGCCCGGATCCAAACCCTCCGGCCATGGCACGTCCGATACTCTGCGCCCTGCTCCTCCTCGCGTTGCTCCCTTCCTGCGTCTCCAAGAAGAAGTACACCGCGCTGCAAGCCTCCAACCAGACCCTGCTGGACAAAATGGACATGCTGCGCCGTGACCTCGACCTCTGCAACAGTGCGAAGGCCACGGTGGAATCCAAGGTGGCGGGCCTGGAGCTGAGCAACCAGCACCTCAAGGACCAGGTGGGCGAGCTGAGCACCACCAACGCCGCGCTGCTCAACAATGTGGGTAACATGGCCACGCTTTCCGCCAAGGAGGCCGCCAACCTGGAGAAGTCGCTGGAAAGCATCAAGGAGAAGGACCTGCAGATCCGCCGCATGCAGGACGCGCTGGACAAGAAGGATTCCGTCACGCTCGCCCTGGTGGTCAGCCTCAAGAGCTCCCTCGGCAACCTCAACGACACCGACGTGACCGTGAACGTGGAGAAGAGCGTGGTGTTCATCTCCCTCAGCGACAAGATGCTCTTCAAGAGCGGCAGCACCACCATCTCCGAGCGCGCCAACGAAGTGCTGGGCAAGGTGGCCAAGGTGGTGAACGACAAGCCCGACATGGAAGTGCTGGTGGAGGGCCACACCGACGATGTGCCCATCAGCAAGGATTGCATCAAGGACAACTGGGACCTCAGCGTGCTGCGGGCCACGGCCATCACCCGCGTGCTCACCCAGCAGCTCGGCGTGGCGCCCTCGCGCATCACGGCCGGCGGCCGCGGCCAGTACGTGCCGCTGTTCGCCAACGACACGCCCGAGCACAAGTCGGCCAACCGCCGCACCCGCATCGTGATCCTGCCCAAGATGGACCAGTTCTACAACATGATCGAGGATGGGCTGAAACAGGCCTCCGAGGCGGATCAATGACCTTGGGTCGCCCATCGTTTTGAACGAAGAAGCCCGGAGGATCCCTCCGGGCTTCTTCGTTCTTCCTCCCTGGCCGGCCCTAGCGCAAGGCGGTCATCCGCTTGCAGGTGCGCCACGCACCGTTCGTGTTGGTCACCTGCACCTGGTACACGTAGTCGGCCGTGCGCAGGCCCAGGGCTTCCAGCTCCAGTGCGATCCGGTGCTCGCCCGCGGGCAGGCCGTTGCGTTGCACGCTCGCCACCTTATGGCCCTGGAGGTCGTACAGCTCCAGCAGCAGGTCGCCGGGCTGTTTCAGCACGATGGGCACCACGGTGCGGTCCGCGAATGGGTTCGGCTGGTTCTGGCCCAGGGTGAACTGCTCCGCGTTGCGCACTTCCTGCAATCCGGTGACGACGCCGGCCCCCTGCACGGCCACCTCCAGGAAGGACGCGTACTCCGCGGTCTGGTCGTTGAGCGTGAGGGTGGCCTCCTGGTACTGGTAGCCATCGCTGAAGATGCCGTCCTGCGAGGGCGTCAGCGGGTCCGTCCCGTTCGGGTAGAGTGCCGGTTCGGATGTGTAGACCGCCTGTTTCTCCACGATGGGGAAGGTGAGCTGCGATACGGCGGAGTAGCTGGAGTTCACATGCACCTGGAAGTGGATGTGGCACACCCGGCCGTTGTACCAGCCCGGGAAGATGGTCAGGAACTCCACTTCACCGTTGGCATCCGCGAGCTGGTAGCCGCGCAGGAAGGTCTGCCCGGTCGTGTTCAGCCCGCCCTGCTGGTTCGGGTAGCCGCTGTAGACCCCATCGGCATCGCAGTGCCAGATGTTCACGCGCACGTTGGCCATGGGCAGGCAGTTCTCCAGCCCGATGATGCGGAGCCGCATCCGCAGGGCCGCGCCGGTCCGGTCCTCCCGGATGTCCTGGCGGAAGTAGTAGGTGTTGTCGGTGAGGTCCAATGGGAACGGTCCGGCGGTCTCGGAGGGGATGAGCACGCAGCCGCCCGCCGCCCGCTGGGCGGGCGGATCGCCGGCGAACAACTTGGGTAAGGGCAGCAGCCCGGCCATGCCCAATAGGCCGCCGGTCCGGAGGAATTCGCGCTTGTCCATCGGAAGAAGCTAGGATGGAACGAAGTTGCGCCACGCGCGCCCTGCGCCCCGGGCTATTCGACCGATGCCCCGGCGCGCGCGACGTAGGTCGCGGGATGGGAGGTCATTGCTTGATGAACCGTGCGGTGGCGACCCCTTCAGCGGTGGTGAACGAGAGGGTATAGGCGCCCGGCGCCAGCCTGCGCGTATCCACGCGCAGGCCCTGCGCCGAACGGATCACGTCGGCTTCCAGGGCCGTACCCGCCGCATCGTGGAGCATCACCTTTCCTCGGATATCCAACGGTGCCGTGCTTGTGAGGACCACGAAGTCGAGCGCCGGGTTGGGCGCTGCGGATATCGATCCCTTGGAGAGCGGCCCGGCGATGCCCATGCTCCATCCGCTGCGGAATTTCCAGACGGCCACCTGGATGTTGTTCGGCGTGTCCACGGTCCCCACCACCGCGATGCCGCCATCGGCGAGGAAGAGCGTGCGGACGGCGGCCTCTTCGTTGTTGCCGCTGGTGGCATCGCTGGTACCGATGCCGTTGGTGCCGAACGTGGGATCGGGCGTGCCATCGCCCGATAGCCGGACCACCTTCACGCGCGGTGCGCTGGCGGTGTTGTCGGCCACGCTGAGGAGGATCCGGCCGTCGGGTTGCAGGGCCAGCGAAGGCGTCGCCTGACCGTCCACGCCCAGGTCGAACTGCGCGGCGCCGCTCGTGGCGAAGGACGGATCGAGCGTGCCGTCCGTCATCAGCCTTGCCACGCCGACGCGGTAGCCGCTGTCCCCATCGATCACGCCGCACACGAGGATCCTGCCGTCGGGCTGCACGCGCACGCTGTTGCCTTTGTCGCTTCCGCCGCCCCCGATGTCGAGCACCTTCCGGCCATCCGTGCCGAAGCTGCTGTCGAAGGTGCCGTTGCCATTGAGCCGCACCACGAACATGCCGCCGCCCGCCTGGCCCGTCGTGCTGCCGCACACCACGATGCGCCCATCATCAAGCAGGGCGATGTCGGTGGCATTGTCGTCGCCGGTGGCGTTCACGTCCAGCTCCACGATGCCGAAGCCGCTGTCGGTGGTGCCGTCCGTTCCCAGGCGCAGCACGAACGATCTCCATGCGCTGCCGGTGTAGCGCTCGCCACAGGCCACGATGCGGCCGTCCGGCTGCAGCACCAGGCCCTTGATGAAGCTGCTGCCGGGACCCGTGAAGGTGATGGTGCGGATGCCGCCCGTCCCGAAACTGTTGTCCAGGGCGCCGTTGGACAGGTGCCGCATCACGATGGCCTGGCCCACGGCGGAAGAGCTGAAGCGCACGCCTCCGGCCACGATCCTGCCGTCGGATCGCATGGCCACGCTGCCCACGAAGTCGTTGCCCGCGTCCACGTCGGTGAGCACGAACCCATTGTTGCCGAAGCCCGCATCCAGGGTGCCATCGGAAAGGAAGCGCACGAGCAGCGCGGAACCGGGTGTGGCTCCGCCCACGATGATCCGGCCATCGGTCTGCTCGGTGATCGCTTCGCCCGAGCTATAGTTACCCGTCACCATGGCCACTGCTCTTCCATTGCTGCCGAACGCGGGGTCGAGCGTTCCGGGTTGGGCGAATGCGGCGAGCGGGGTGAGCAGGAAGGCGAAGGGCAGGGCTGCTTTCATGGGTCGGGAATTGGCGATCCCAAAGGTCCGTGGCCGCTCCCCTGGGCTTCATCCCGAATTCCCGGGACGTCCGTTCGGTGGACGGGCGCTCCGCCGGCCGGTACGCCCATGTGCATACCATGCCAGGTCGTGCGGTACCGGCGGTACGAACGGCCGGTGCCCGCCAGACCCCTGGCCTCTTCGATCGACGAGCGCGGGTGCTTGTCCTATTTCCCGGGCTCGCCGAACGAGATCATCCAGTGGATGCCGTAACGGTCGCGCACCATGGCGAAGAGCTTCGCCCAGAACGTGGGGGCCAGCTCCATGGTCACCTTGCCGCCCTCACGCAAGGCCTCATAGAGCCGCTTCGCTTCCGCTTCATCGGCGGGGTTGATCGAGAGGTGCACGTTGTTGCCGGCGTTGAAGGGATCGCCATAGCCCTCGGGCGCATCGCTGCCCATCAGGAACGGGGTGCCGCCCACCGACAGGGAGATGTGCATCAGCTTGTCCTCGAAGCCTTTCGGCACCGGCACTTCCGGCGGCATCTCCTTGAAGCGGCCGAGGAAGTCGAACGCACCGCCGAAGACCTGCTTGTAGAAGGTGAAGGCTTCTTCGCAGGTGCCCGGGAAATTGAGGTAGGGGGTGGGGGTGTTCATGGGAAAGGGATGGGATGGAACGAATGTACCGGAGGAACGGAACGGTCCTTTGGACAAAAGCGGCGTTCGTACGGGGAGGCGCGACCTAGAGCCGAAGGCCCGCGCCGAGATCCGTGCGCATCGGCATCGCCAGCCGTTCGAGCGTGAGCGGCGGATGCGGCGGGATGGCGATCCGCTCCTCGGTCGTGTAGGTGTCCTGGTCGACCGGACCTTGGCGATGCACGGCCAGGTTCCGCACGAGGTCCATGTGCATTTCATCAATGCGGTCGACCACCACGCCGACGTTCTCGAACGCCGTGCAGGCCAGCTGGCCGTCCTGGTAGCGGAAGCCATAGTCCATGTTGCCCCGGAGGAACTGGAACAGCACGTGCAGGGTGTCCTGGGCGAACCGCAGCTCCAGCTCCGGCGGGGTCATGCCGCCTTCGTCGTCCCGTAGCAGGAAGGAATTGCTCTGCGTCACCAAGGCGTACGGCCCGGCGGAGGTGCGCCGGTACACGGCCAGGATCCGCGGGGGCGTGTTGGACAGATCGCTGTCCGGCCGCAGGTGCGGCACCGTATCGCGGAACTGGAGGGCGATGGCGAAGTCCACGCGGCCGTCCCGGTCCAGGTCGCCCCGGGCGATCCGCATCACGTGCCAGCCTTCGGGCGCGGCTGCGCTGTCCGTGGCCACGTGGGGCGGGAGGACCGGGTAGGCGAAAGGGGGGGACGATGGGCGCACATCCGGCTGGGCCGAGGTCAGGAAGGCGACCGGCCAGAGCAGGAGGGCGGACAAGGCGCGCATGCGGAAGTGGGGACGGTTGAAACTACGCATTCGCTTCCCGTGACCAAGGATGAAGGCCGCCTTATGCTCCGAACTGATACAGCAGCCAGAGCCCATAGAGGACCACTGCCGCCCCGGCGATCAGGATCACCCCCCACAGGCCAAGGGCGATCGTGGTGGAGATACGGGCCAGCCAGCGCCACATGACGGCAAGTTAAGCGGCGGGAAGGGGGGCATTTCAGATATACGAGCGTGGATGTGCGCGCCAGATAAAGGATGTTTTGGGCGAGTGCTGCGAGCGTATCGTTCATCCGCGATGTGGTCGTGCACGAGGAAGGGATATGAGCGAAGGCACCCGTTCTACCAGAGGGCTATTGCTTGATCAGACGCCCCTGGAACAGCCGGTGTCCACCACCCGATACCGTGACCAGGTAGCATCCCGCCGACCATGGACCGACGTCCAAGGTCAGCGAGGACGTGGTCCTGCCTTCGTTCCGATGGACCTGTCTTCCGAGAACGTCGCATACGACGAGATCGCCGAACAGGCAGCCCTCGCAGCGCAGGTCGACCCGATCGGTCGCTGGGTTGGGCCCCAGCGTGATACGCATCATCGGTTCTTCGATCCCTGCCGGTTCCGCACACGGGTGGACATCGTTGTGATAGGCATACCCGCAGACCACGTTCGGCAGGCCGAACGAGCAATCGGCCGTCAAGCTCAGCGCATCGTCCTGGAATTGGCAGGCGGGCCCTGGCGCATCAGGGAATGCGATGATGCCCAATGAGGGGTGTTGCGCATGGGCCACATAGATCGAGCCATCGGGACCAAGCCTCAGGTCTCGCCAGAGATCGGGCATGATCGTTCCGAGCGTGATCTCGGAAGCCTGTACGTCCGGCCAATCGCCTGCCGATAGGTCCAATTGCCGTATGCTTCCCTGGTTGGTGGTGGTGAAGTATAGTTTGCTCCCGTTCGGGCTGAAGGCCAGTCCCCAAGGCATGCGGGACATCGAGCTCATCCATACCCGTTCATTGCTCAGAAGCCCGGTGGATGTGTTGAGGTCGAACAGGGCGAGAAAGCCCTGCAACGTGGCGGAGGCATAGGCCAGTGTGGTCCCGTCCGGACTGAGGACGATCTGGCCTCCCCAACCGGTGATCTCGCTCGGGCCGATGCCGATGGAGAGCGAGTCGGTTATGCCGCTTTCGGTAAGCAGATAGAGGTGGAAGATGTTCGTCCCGAATTCATGCCCCACGATCCAATAATCCTGCCCATTGGCATGTTGAACGGCGGCAAGCTTCTCCGCCATATCACCATGGAGCAGCATGTTCTTCTGGTCCGGCAGGACGTCCCCCAGGCCGTTCCGCAGGCAGGCATCAATGACCGAATGGCGTAAGCCGTTGTCGAACCCGTGCTCTGAACCGTCCGTGGTGAAAATGTGGAAGTACCGGTCGCTGCCCGGCCTTGCGATGATCAGCGCAGCTTGTGTGGAAGAGGGATGGCCCATCAGGTCCGCCCCGTTCGGCATGACCTCATGTGTACGATCCCAGACCTGCGCGCCGTTGGAATAATAGAGCAAGGCGCCGGCGCTGTCACAAATGGAACTTGTGCCCTCGTTCCATAGGGCAGGTGTCGGGTAATAGGTCTGTCCTCCTGTTATCGCCGTGGGTGGGTCCGTATTGAACGTAAGACCGGCACCTCCGCCGAAATACCAGACGTTCGCCTGCTTCTGAGCGCCGACCTCCAGCACCAGCATACATGTGCCGAGCAGTAGGATCGGCCTCAGGATCCGGGTTCCTTGTCGGGGGTGTTGCATGTGATCGACGGGCGGGCCGCCGATCAAGATAATGGTGATGGCGGATCCTCAGAATCCCCCCATCCCCGGCCCTGCGGGCACGCCCCCGTTCAGGTGCGCGGCCAGTGCGGCCTCGTTGGGGATGAGCACGCGCCGTGCCTTGGAGCCCTCGAAGGGGCCGAGCACGCCTGCGGCCTCCAGCTGGTCCACGATGCGGCCGGCGCGGTTGTAGCCCAGCTTCAGCTTGCGTTGGATCAGGCTGGTGCTGCCTTGCTGCGTCTGCACCACGACGCGGGCGGCCTCCTCGAACATGCTGTCCCGGTCCCCGTCGTCCACCTCCAGCTCGCCGCCGTCCTCGGTCGGCACTTCGGGCAGGAGGAGGGCATCGGGGTAGCCGCGTTGCGCGCCGATGAAGTCGCAGATCTTGTCCACTTCCGGCGTGTCCACGAAGGCGCACTGGATGCGGATGAGGTCGTTGCCGGTGCTGAGCAGCATGTCCCCGCGGCCGATGAGCTGGTCGGCGCCGCCGGCATCGAGGATGGTGCGGCTGTCGATCTTGCTGGTGACGCGGAAGGCGATGCGGGCGGGGAAGTTGGCCTTGATGGTGCCGGTGATGATGTTGACGCTGGGGCGCTGCGTGGCGATGATGAGGTGGATGCCGATGGCGCGGGCCAGCTGGGCCAGGCGGGCGATGGGCGTCTCCACCTCGCGGCCCGCGGTCATGATCAGGTCGGCGAACTCGTCCACCACCAGCACGATGTAGGGCAGGAAGCGGTGGCCCTTCTCGGGGTTCAGGCGGCGCTGGATGAACTTGGCGTTGTACTCCTTGATGTTCCGCACCTGCGCGTCCTTCAGCAGCTCGTAGCGCTCGTCCATCTCGATGCACAGGCTGTTCAGCGTGGCCACCACCTTCTTGGTGTCGGTGATGATGGCATCGCCTTCGCCGGGCAGCTTGGCCAGGAAGTGCCGCTCGATCTTGTTGAAGAGCGTCAGCTCCACCTTCTTCGGGTCCACCAGCACGAACTTGATCTGGCTGGGGTGCTTCTTGTAGAGCAGGCTGACGAGGATGGCGTTCAGGCCCACCGATTTGCCCTGGCCCGTGGCACCGGCCATCAGCAGGTGGGGCATCTTGGTCAGGTCGGTGACGAAGGTCTCGTTGGTGATGGTCTTGCCCAGCACCAAGGGCAGGTCCATGGGCGCGTTCTGGAACCGCTCGCTGGCGATCACCCCGCGCATGCCCACCACCTGCGGCTTGCTGTTGGGCACTTCGATGCCGATGGTGCCTTTGCCCGGGATGGGCGCGATGATGCGGATGCCGAGGGCGGCCAGGCTCAGCGCGATGTCGTCCTCCAGGTTCTTGATCTTGCTGATGCGCACCCCCGCCTGCGGGATGATCTCGTACAGCGTCACCGTGGGACCGATGGTCGCCTTGATCTTATCGATGCCGATGTTGTAGTGGCTCAGCGTCTCGACGATGCGGTTCTTGTTGGCCTCCAGCTCTTCGCGGCTCACGGTGAGCTCGCCCGTGCCGTGGTCCACCAGCAGGTCCAGCGGCGGCAGCTCGTAGCTGGCGAGGTCCAGCGTGGGGTCGTACTCGCCGAACTCCTGCAGCTTGGCATCGATCTGCGCCTCGGTCAGCGTCTCTTCGGTCTTGGCCACCTGCACCTGGAAGCCGTTGCTTTCCGCATTGATCGCCTCGGTGTCGATGGTCGCAGCGACCGGCGGCAGGGTGGGGGAGGGGGGGGCGGCCGCTTCGAAGGGCACCACCGGGGCGGTCACCTCCATGTCCAGCTCAGGGACGTCCGCGACCACCTTCTCCTCTTCTTCCTCTTCGCTCTCTCCCTCGGCTTCTTCCGCAGCCTCTTCCGCTTCTTCCGCGACCTCTTCTTCTTCCTCCTCGGTCACGTCGGTATCGGCCTCGTCCTCGCGGACATGGTTCATCTTCCCGGCTTCGTCGTCCTCAGCGGCATCGTCCTCACCGGCCACCGCTGCGGCCGATCGGGCCTCCTTGCGCCGCTCCAGCCATTCGTTCACGAAGGCGAACGAGGGGTTGAAGGTGGCCACCACGAAGGCGCCTGCCGCGAAGAGGATCAAGGCGCCGGCGCCGAACGCGCCCAGCCAGCCCACCAGCTGCGCATTGATGGCATGGCCGATGCCGCCGCCGAGGAACTGCAGCTCAGGCAGGGTGAAGGTGGCGAAGCCCAGCAGCGTGGGCAGCCAGAAGAGGGCCATCAGGCTCCAGCGGAAGGTCTTGCCGGGAGGCAGCAGCCAGGTGTTCAGCACCAGGCGGACGCCCGCCAGGAAGCTCCACAGCACGAAGGCGAAGGCCGCCAGGCCGAACCACTGGAAGATGAACTGGTGGCTGATGAGCGCCCCGATCTTGCCCAGCCAATTGTCCACGCGCACCGCCGGGCTGAAGATCTCGCCCCACGGACGGCTCATCAGGTCCTGGTCGATGCGCCAGGTGAAGAGGTAGCTGGTGAAGGCCACCAGCAGGTAGGCCGCGAAGAGGATGAGGAAGAGGCCCGTGACCTTGTGCGTGCGCTCGTCGCCCAGGAACGCCTTGAAGCGCGCCCATCTGCCCGCGCCCGGTGCGCTGCCGCGCTTGCTGGACGTGGATGGACGGCTCCTGCGCTTCGGCTCGTCCATGACGGGCTCCTCGCGGACCTTGTTCTTGCGTTCGCTGGCCAAAGGGGAAGGGGATTGCGCCCGCCCACGGTCGTATCCGGGGCCGGGATGGCCAAAACTACCCGGGGGGCCAGGGAGCAACGGGCGGCCCGCGCCTCCTATTATCAACAGCGGTCTGTGCTTGGGGAAGCCCTGCTCCCGCAGGCCCGGCGTGACCGGATGGCCGTGTCGTCCTGCCGCGCTCGGTGGCGCGTGACCGCAGTGGGCCTAATGCGTGAAAGTGCCCAGCACCTCCTCCAGCTCGTGGTGGAGCACCTCGGGGGCCACCTTCTCGTGGTCCTCCTTCAGGGCGAACTTGCTGGCGTCCACCGGGCCGGGGGTCACCGAGGTGGCGTTCAGCTGCATGCGGATGCCGTACTGGATCATCTCATAGCGCAGCAGCACGCCGGGGATCTCGCTGAAGGGGCCGTACCAGTTCGGGGCGTCCATCTCGATGGCATCGGTGTACCACAGCTCCACCTCCGGCTGGCCGATGCCGTTGTACACGGCCACGGCCTTCTTGCAGGGGTAGCCCGCGATGGTGTCCACCTCGTTGGTGTAGAGGATCGTGAGGGCCTGCGACTCCTTGTTGAAGGCCTGCAGGTCGCGCGGATGCAGTTCGGCCACCAGCCGCTTGCTCATCACGCTCATGTGGTAGTCCATCACCTTCTCGGGGGTGTTCACCACCATGCTGGTGCGGAAGATGCCCATGCCGGCGCTCAGGTCCACCGCCTGCCGCTCCTCGTTGAAGCTCAGGGTGGTCTTCTCCGGCAGCATGCCGGCCATCAGGCCGTTGGGGTCGTAGTCCGGGAAGGTGATGGCGTATTCGATCACGCCTTCGGTCACCCGGCGCTGCAGCAGGGAATGGCCGCAGCCGCCGGTCAGCAGTACGAGGAGGGGGAGAGCCATCGTCGGCCTTGCGGGGAAGGGGCGGTATGGCATATGCGTTCGGTCGGGAGGCTGTTACGCACCCCCGGGGCGAACGGTTGCGTCCCCCGGCTTCCCGGCCGGGTGGTCCAGGGAACGCGATGGCCGTCCGCGGTCCGACCCCTTCAGGATCAGGGATCTGCTAGCGCGTGAACGCCTGCGTGAACGTGCGCCGGTTCCCCCGCTCGTCCGCCAGCTCCAGGGTGAAGGTGTGCTTGCCCGGCTTGCTGCTGTACCGGTCGAAGGTGTGGGTCAGGGTCCGCGACTTCGGCTCGTACTCCAGCAGGATCTACTCCCCGTCCAGCTTGCCCGCCCACTGGTCCACGCCCGACAGGTCGTCGCCGATGCGCAGCCGGAAGCTGGGGCGTCCGGCCATGGCCGCCTTCAGGTCCAGGTCCACGATGGTGGGCGGCACCGTGTCCAGCATCACCGTGTAGTTCCCGAAGGCCTTCACCTTGGCGGTCACCCAGCCGTCGGCGTAGTTGCCCCCGATGGCGGTGGGCCGGCCCTTCTCGTCCAGCCGGACGATGAGCGCCTTGCTTTCCAGGCCTTTGGGCGGGGCGGTGACGGCGCGCAGCTTCAGTTCGCCCGCCACGTGCAGCGGGGTGAACGGGGTGTGCAGGTGGTGCACGCGCGAAAGCGCCCGCTCGGGGCCTGCGGCATGCACGTAGGTGATGCGCTCATCGGCATAGAGGGCGTTGGGCGGCAGCGTGAACCGCAGGTCGGCATTGGCCAGCACGTTCTCCCGGTCGTAGCGGAAGAGCTCGCCCCCGGCGGGCCGCGGGGCCCAGGCCTTCGCCTCCGCCGCGGTGGCCCCGTGCAGCACGAAGGTGAGGGTGCTGCTGTTGCCGTTGGCGTCGGTGGCGCGCACCTGCACCGCATGGTCCTTGCCGGGCGTCACCGCGATGCGGCCCTGGGCGGGCTCGTTGCCGTAGAGCGCCAGCTTGTTGTTCGGCAGCTTGTAGCAGCGGTTGTAGTTCATGTCGTTGGCCTTGAACAGCCGGTAGTCCATGTAGGCGTCGGCATACCGCTGTAGGCCGAAGTCCACCTCGTCCAGGTGCGCGCTGAACACCGGCGTGCCGTCCACGCTCACCTCCAGGTGGCGGATGCCGCAGGCGTTCGCGCTGTTGCTGTAGCGGTCGATCACGTTCACCGAAAGGCCCACCGTGCCGAAGGCCGCGGGGAGCGATCCCGCCTTGAGGAGGTAGGTGGTGTCGTTCTTCGCGGCCACGGCGAAGCCTTTGGCGCCGGCGGGGTAGGGGCTGGTGCGGGCGGCGCTGTCCAGCGGGTCGATGCGCACCCCCAGGATCGTCGGGGGCACCTTGTCCGGCACCTCCATCCCGTAGGCCTCGGGGTCCAGGGCATGCTGGTCGCTGGTGCGGCGCACCTCGAAGTGCAGGTGCGGGGCCGAGGAGCCGCCGGTGTTGCCGCTGTGGGCGATCACCTGTCCGGCCGTCACGGGCAGTTTGCCCGGCTCGAAAGGCAGGTCCACGTCGAAGCTGTGGGCCTTGTACTGGGCGTCCAGGGCGGCTTCGGCCACCGGCCCGGCCAGGTCGCGCAGGTGACCGTACACCGTGGTATAGCCGTTCGGGTGGTCGATGTACACCGCCTTGCCATAGCCCCAGGGGCTGATCTTGATGCGGCTCACCCAGCCGTCACCCGCGGCCTTCACGGGGAAGCCCTCCCGGCCCTGCGTCTTCATGTCCAGCCCGGAGTGGAAATGGTCCGACCGCAGCTCCATGAAGTTGCCCGACAGTTCGATGGGCAGGTCCATCGGCGGCAGGAAGGCGGGGGGAGAGGGGTTTTTTTGAGCGGATGAGCTGATGGCGAACAAAAGGCTGCCGATCAGGAGGATGTTCGTGTTCGATCCAAGCATTATTTCCGTTGATCCACCGGTTCAAGATGCGTGTCCGAACGCGGTGGGCCGCAAGCTACCCGCGGCGTTCCGGCACCCGATCGCCCGGCCCCCGGCCTCGATCAACAGCGCAGCGTTCAAACAAACGGCATGCTGCGTTCATGGACGCCGCTATATTTGGCCTCGGACCATGTCCGTGTCTTCCCACCCAGCCATGAGCGAACTGGCCGAACGCATCCGTACCGCCCGCACCCAGGTGCAGGTGTTGCAGCGCGAGCGGGCGCGTGCGCAGGCCTCGGTCACCTCCCTGGAGACCGAACTGCGTGACCGTCAGCGTGCTGCGGACGTGCTGCAGGCCCGCATCGCCGAGCTGGAACGGGAGAACGAGGTCCTCCGCTCGGTGAAGGCCGCCCCCCCGGTGGCCGTAGACCGTTCAGGAACGAAGGAACGGATCGACGAACTGGTGAACGAGATCGACCGCTGTCTGGCGCTGTTGAACGCATGACCGCGGCATCCCCCTCCACCATGGACGAACTATCGATCAGGATCGAACTGGCCGGACGGGCCTACCCCCTCACCATCCATCCCGATGAGGAGGAACAGATCCGTCTGGCCGCCCAAGAGATCAATGAGAGCATCGCTCGCTTGCGGTCGGGGTACCCCATGACCGACAAGCAGGACCTGCTGGCCATGGCGGCCCTGGAAGTGACCACCCGCGCCCTCAACGCGGCCCGGCCACAGCCTCCCCCCGCCGACGCGGAGGTCCTCGACGAGTTGGATCGCCTCCTCAACGAGCTCAACGGCTAGGTCCATCCCCCTTCGCTCCCGGAGCACCGCATGGTCCGCTGAAAAAAACAGTGGACAATGGATCTTGACATCATCGCGACCCTGATCGGAGCGGTCGTCGGCCTCGTCGCCGGCGGCGCCATCGTGTACGTCCTGCTCAACAACCTGATGAAGAAACGCCGGGAGGCCATCCTCCACGAGGCCGAGGCCGAAGGCGAAGCCCTCAAGAAGGAGAAGATGGTGCAGGCCAAGGAGAAGTTCCTCCAGCTCAAGGAAGAGCATGAGCGCGAGGCCCGCGAGAAGGACAAGCGCATCCAGCAGGGCCTGGAGAAGAGCAAGCAGCGCGAGCAGCAGCTCAGCCGCCAGCAGCAGGACATCGCGAACAAGGAGAAGCAGCTGGACGGCCTCAAGCGCGACCTGGAGCAGAAGATGCAGGGCATCGACCGCCGCAAGGAGGAGGTGGAGAAGAACCACGAGAAGCAGGTGCAGCAGCTGGAGAAGATCAGCGGGCTGAACGCCGAGGAGGCCAAGAAGCAGCTCATGGACAGCCTGCGCGATGAGGCCCGCACCGCCGCCATGGCCCACATCAAGGAGGTCACCGAGGAGGCCAAGCTCAGCGCCAACAAGGAGGCCAAGCGCATCGTCATCCAGACCATCCAGCGCGTGGCCACCGAGCACGCCGTGGAGAACTCGGTGAGCACCTTCCAGATCGACAACGACGACGTGAAGGGCCGCATCATCGGCCGCGAGGGCCGCAACATCCGCACCCTGGAGGAGGCCACCGGCGTGGAGATCGTGGTGGACGACACCCCGGGCGCCATCATCCTCAGCTGCTTCGACCCGGTGCGCCGCGAGATGGCCCGCCTGGCCCTGCACCAGCTGGTGAAGGACGGCCGCATCCACCCGGGCCGCATCGAGGAGATCGTGGCCAAGACGAAGAAGCACCTCGAGGAGGAGATCATGGAGATCGGCAAGCGCACCTGCATCGACCTGGGCATCCACGGCCTGCACGGTGAGCTGATCCGCATGGTGGGCCGCATGCGCTACCGCAGCAGCTACGGCCAGAACCTGCTCCAGCACAGCCGCGAGGTGGCCAACCTCAGCGCCACCATGGCCGCCGAACTGGGCCTCAACGTGAAGGCGGCCAAGCGCGCCGGCCTGCTGCACGACATCGGCAAGGTGCCCGACGAGGAGCCCGAGCTGCCGCACGCCCTGCTGGGCATGAAGCTGGCCGAGAAGTACGGCGAGAAGCCCGACGTGTGCAACGCCATCGGCGCCCACCACGACGAGATCGAGATGACCACCCTGCTCTCGCCCATCGTGCAGGCCTGCGACGCCATCAGCGGCGCACGCCCCGGCGCACGGCGCGAGGCGGTGGAACAGTACATCCAGCGGCTCAAGGACCTCGAGGGCCTGGCGATGAGCTACCAGGGCGTCACCAAGGCCTTCGCCATCCAGGCCGGCCGCGAGCTGCGCGTGATGGTGGAGAGCGAGCGCGTGACCGACCAGCAGGCCGATGCCATGAGCATGAGCATCGCCGAGCGCATCCAGAACGAAATGACCTATCCCGGCCAGGTGAAGATCGTGGTGATCCGCGAGAAGCGCTCGATGGCCGTGGCGAAGTAACACGCAGGGGAGGCGCAGGAGCAGGAAGCGCATCGCCCTGCCCCGCGTCCGTCTCCTGCACCGGACCGATGGCGCATCCTCCCATCCTGGTCACCGGTGGGGCCGGCTTCATCGGTTCGCACCTCTGCGATGCCCTTGTGGCCGCGGGGCGGCCGGTGCGCTGCTTCGACAACCTGGTCACCGGCAAGCGGGCCAACATCGCGCACCTGGAGGGCCGGCCCGGCTTCACCTTCATCCAAGGCGATATCCGCGCCATGGCCGACCTGCGGGCGGCGCTGGACGGTGTGCGGGACGTAGCGCACCTGGCCGCCTTAGGCAGTGTGCCGCGCTCCATCGCCACGCCGCTGGAGAGCGAAGCGACCAACCTGGCCGGCTTCCTGGGCCTGCTCGAGGCCGCCCGCGCCGCAGGCGTCCGCCGCATCGTGTACGCCAGCAGCAGCAGCGTGTACGGCGACAGTCCCGTGCTGCCGAAGAAGGAGGGCACGGAGGGCCGCCCGCTCTCGCCCTACGCGGTGACCAAGAGCATGGACGAGGCCTATGCGAACCTCTACCACCGCATGCACGGCACCGAGGTGGTGGGGCTGCGCTTCTTCAACGTCTTCGGCGAGCGCCAGGACCCGGAGGGGCCGTACGCCGCGGCCATCCCCAAGTTCATCCGCGCGTTCCTGCGGCACGAGCCGCCCCGCATCCATGGTGACGGCCGGCAGACGCGCGACTTCACCTATGTGGGCAATGCGGTGGACGCGGTGCGCTGCGCCCTGGACGCCCCGCTCGCGGCGGCCGGCGAGGTGTTCAACATCGCCTGCGGGACCAGCTGCGACCTGCTCACGCTGGTGGACCGGTTGCGCGAGCGCCTGGCGGTGGGCGACCCGGCCGTGGCCGCCGTGGGCGTGGAGCATGCGCCCGAGCGTCCGGGCGATGTCCGGGCCTCCCTGGCCGACATCACCAAGGCGCGCGACCTGCTGGGCTATGTTCCCCGCTACAGCCTGGCGGACGGCCTGGATCGGGCGGTGCCGTGGTACGTGGAACACCTCCGTTGAGGCGTCAGGCCGTGGAAGGGACCACCGCATAGCGGTGCTTCCAGCGCAGGAAGATCGACTCGTAGTAGGTGTAGGAAAGGTGGGCGACGAGCAGCGTCCCCGGCACCACCGTGAGGTAGATGGCCGCATGCGTGACCGGCAGCCCCCAGCGCGCGGCCAGCGCGGCCAGGGCGTGGATTACGATCATGTGGTAGAGGTAGATGCCGTACGAGATGCGGCCTAGGTAGCGCAGCACGGGATGCTCCAGGCGCAGGAGCGTCCCCGGGTTCGCGGCCACGTTCAGGATGAGCACCAGGTGCACCAAGGCGTTCACCTCCGGGTCGATGAAGGAGTAAAGGTGGGCCGGGCGGACCAGCAGCATGCCGGCGAGCAGCACCCAGGCCAGCGCCTGTACCCCTTTGTGGAAGAGCGGGCGGAGGATGCGGTGGTCGGTATGCACCCAATACGCTCCCAGGGCGCCCAGGCCCAGGATGTCGATGCGGGTCAGGTACAGGAACTCGTAGGCCGCCGAGCCCGGGCCCGCATATGTATGGACGGCGAGCTTCACGCCCAAGTAGAGCAGGATCACGGCGATGATCGCCCGGTCGGTGCGCCGCACGCGTCCCACCACGTGGGGCCAGAGCAGGTAGAACTGCTCCTCCACACCCACGGACCACAAGGGCACCGCCGCCTTGAGCACGTGCCCCAGCACATAGCCGGCATTGGCGGCCAGCAGGAGGTAGAAGGCCACCGCCGTCCAGGTGTCGGCCGGCCAGGGCGCCCAGCCCACGGCGGCGAGCACGAGCGCGAGCCCCATGGCCAGGTAGTAGGCGGGCCAGATCCGCAGGATGCGCCGCAGGTAGAACCGCCCGGCGGCGATGGCGCCATGGGCCTCCTTCTCCTGCAGCAGCAGGTAGGTGATCAGGAACCCGCTCAGCACGAAGAACAGGTCCACCGCGTTCGCGGCCACGCCGGTGCGGTGGAAGCCCAGCGCGGGCAGCCCGAAGAGCTTGGTGAACTGGTCCGTATGGCACAGCACCACGGTCAGGGCCGCTATCGCCCGGATGCCGCTGAGCCCGGGGAAGTGCGTGATGCCTTTCATGCGGTGGTGGCCCGGGCAAGATAGCCGGCGCATGTGGTGCAGGGAGGCCGCGGGCCGTCCCGCTATCTTTCCCCCATGCTGAACATGCGCACCAAGTACGGCCTCAACGCCCTGCTCGTGCTGGCGCGTGCGCAGGAGGAGGGACCGCTGTCCGCCGCGGTGATCGCGGAACGGGCGCGGGTGCCGGTGAAGTTCCTCGAGGCCATCCTGCTCGACCTGCGCAAGGCGGGCCTGGTGGGCTCGCGGAAGGGCCGGGGCGGCGGCCACTGGCTGCGCCAGCCGCCCGAGCGCATCGCGACCGCCGAAGTGGTGCGCCTCTTCAGCGGGGCCATCGCCCTGGTGCCCTGCGTGTCGCTCAACTTCTACGCCCGCTGCGAGGAATGCGTGGATGAGGCCACCTGCGCCATCCGCGACGTCTTCCTCGCCATCCGCGTGGCCACCGTGGACATGCTCCAGGCCGCCACCCTGGCCGACCTGCTCCAGCGTGAGCAGCGCTTGCGGAAGCGTCGCACAAGCGTGCGGAAAAAATAATCCTACTTATCCGATAGGGTTTTGTTACTTCGCGACCGCAAAGCGAAGGACACCATGCGCGACGCGCGGAACCACATGCAGCTCATCGCGAAGAAGATCGTGATGGCACGGGACATCGGCATCCACGGCAACCTCTTCGGCGGCACGCTCATGGCGTGGATCGATGAGGCCGCGGCCGCTTACGCCACCGAGTACTGCTGCACGCCCAACATGGTGACGGTGAAGGTGGACCAGTTCATCTTCAAGCGCCCGCTGAAGGCCGGCAACCACCTGCGCCTCTTCGGCCAGGTCGTCCGCCTGGGCACCACCTCGATCACCCTGGCGGTGGAGGCGCGCAAGTACAACCTCTACAGCGGCGAGGAGACGCCGATCTGCACCACCTCGGTCACCTTCGTCCGCATCGACGACGACGGCACGCCCACGCCCATCGGCGAGACCGTGCGCCGGCGGCACGGCGCGGCCGCCGTGGTGCCCGAAGAGCTGCTCGTGCCGCAGTCCTCGTGTTGAACCATCCCTTCCCGGAGCATCCTGACATCCATCAACCCCTTTCATCCATGGCCACCCTCCGTTTGGGCGACATCGCCCCCGATTTCACCGCCGACAGCACCGAAGGCACCATCCACTTCCACCAATGGCTCGGCAGCGATTGGGGCGTGCTCTTCTCGCATCCCGCCGATTTCACGCCGGTGTGCACCACCGAGCTCGGCGCCACCGCCAAGCTCAAGCACGAGTTCGCCCGCCGCGGCGTGAAGGTGCTCGCCGTGAGCGTGGACCCGCTGCCGGCCCACCACGACTGGGTGCGCGACATCGAGGAGACGCAGCGGACCACCGTCGATTTCCCGCTGATCGCCGACCCCGAGCGCAAGGTGGCGCTGGCCTACGACATGATCCACCCCGCGGCGAGCGAGAAGGCCACGGTGCGCTCGCTCTTCATCATCGGGCCGGACAAGAAGGTGAAGCTCACCATCACCTATCCTGCCAGCACGGGCCGCAACTTCCAGGAGGTCCTGCGGGTGATCGACAGCCTGCAGCTCACCTCGGAATGGGGCGTGGCCACGCCGGCCGATTGGAAGCCCGGTGAGGAGGTGGTGATCACCCCTGCGGTGAGCGATGCCGAGGCGGAGGTGCGCTTCCCCGGCGGCTACCGCGCCGTGAAGCCCTACCTGCGCTATACCGCGCAGCCCCAGCTCAAGCGCGAGACGGCGTAAGGAAGGTCCCTTCCGGGCGCCCGGCTCACTGCCGCACGATGCGGTGGCTCTTGATGGTGCGGCCGTCCATGCGCAGGTGCGCCAGGTAGAGGCCCGGCGCCACCGTGGTGCCCGCGGCCGAGCGGCCGTCCCATTGCGTGGTGTACCGGCCCTGGGCCATGCGTTGCGCGATCAGCGTCACCACTTCGTGGCCGTCGAGGTCGGTCACCGTCACCTGCACGGCCGCCTCGTGGAACACGTTGAAGTGGATGCTCGTGCGGTCGGCGCTGGGGTTGGGATAGGGCGGAAGCAGGTCGCCGTCCAGCCCGAAGCGGTTGGGCTTGATGCCCACCGTGCCGTCGAGCACGATGTCGAAGAGCCCTTCCCGCTGGTCCTCGCCGATCTCGTTGAGGGGGATGATGCGCAGGGCCGCGTCGGGCTGCGAGGCCCAGGGATCGGCGGCGATGTACGGGTCGCCTTCGAAGTACAACTGCGTGATCAGGTCCGGGAACCCGGGCTTGGTCACCTTGTAGTGGATGTGCTTGGGCCGGTACTGGGCGCCGTTGAGGTAGGCCCCGGGTACGATGGTCTCGAAGGCATAGTGCCCGTTCGCATCGCTGAGCAGGGTGCCGCGCAGGTTGAAGGCGGGGGACGTGTCGTACACCGCGGCGGCATTGGCCTGCCACACCTCGATCATGGCGCCGGCGATCGGCGTCACGCAATCCGCGGAGAGCACGGTGCCGGAGAGGAAGAGCCGCGTGCCGGGCTCACCGGGCTGGGCCACCTGCGTGGTGTTGGGCGAGCCGGGCAGGTAGTACGGCCCGAGGATGTCGTCCGTGGTGGGGAGGCATTCCCCGCCGCCGGCGGGGCTTTCGGCGCGTTCCCCGAAGGCGAGGCGCGGGAGCAGGAGGGAGCCCAGGCCCAGCAGGGAGCCGGCTTTCAGGAAGCGGCGGCGGTCGAGGCCCGCGGCATCGGAGGGGTTCTTCCGTTCCATGGCGAAGGGGTCAGGGGATCACGAACCGTTGTGTGGGGAAGGGCCGTCCGCCGCCGATGGACCGCAGCAGGTAGGCGCCGCGGGCCAGGCCGGAGAGGGGCAGGATGGCCGAGGATGCGCGCACGTCCAGGCGCCGCACCGGTCGGCCGGCCATGTCGGTCACTTCCAGCATGCCCACGGCCCGGCCGTCGGTGGTGGCGATGCGCAGGCCTTCGCCGGTGATCGTCACCAGCGGGCTTTCCGGGCGAACCTCCTCCACGCTGTTGGCGCTTTCCAGGCACAGCGGGAAGAAGCGGAAGGGCAGGTCGGTGGTGATGGTGGGATCCCCCTGCTGGATGAACGGGGCGATCGGTCCGTTCACGTACCCATTGCGGCTGGCGCCGAACACGAACTGGCCTTCCGTGCCGAACGGCCGGGCCACGTGGAGCGTGAAATCGCCGGGGGGCAGGCACGTTTCCTGGATGTCCGAGCCGCCGCCTTCCGCATCGATGGTGAACTGGCCCGCGTCCACGGTATCGCCGTTCGCGTCGGAGAGCGACCAGGTGAACGATGCATCCACCGTGGGGAAGGCGCTGGCCTGGAGGAACAGGGCGACCGGTGCGCAGGGCGGGGGCGGGCACAGCGGGTGGTCCGTCAGCGTGAAGGTGCAGGTGGGGTCGGGGTTCTCACCGTCCATGTACATCAGCACCAGCGTGCCGGTGAAGGGGGTGTTCGGCATGCTCCGCCCCGGGCGCAGGTCCATGCGGTGGGTCTGGCCGCCGCTGCTGATGCCGAAGAAGCTCATGGTTTCCTCGGTCAGGGTATCGCCCTCGGTATCGATCAGCAGGAACCGCGGGTAACCGAAGATGAGGTCCACGCTGGTGTTGGTGACGTCCACCATGATGGTGGTGTCGTCGAACGCGCCGTAGAGCACGTCATCGATGACCAGGGCGTCGCAGGGGGATTGTGCCCGGGCGGACAGGCAGTAGCCGGCGGCCAGCACGAACGGCAGGGCGCGGAACGGAAGGGGGAGGAGAGCGGTCATGTCCAAGGAAGGGGTTCGCTCCTCCAAAGGTCCGGGCACTGCGCAGGCCCGGCAATGGACGGACCCGGTCAGCGCTTGTACTTTTCGCGGACCTGCGTCCGGTACTCGGCGGGCGTCAGGCCGGTGGCCTTCTTGAACAGGCGGTTGAAGTAGGCCGGGTCCTGGATCCACAGGGCATAGCTCACTTCCTTCATGCTGAGGTCCGCATGCAGCAGCAGGCGCTTCGCCTCCAGCAGCAGCCGGTCCTGGATGACCTCGCTCGCGCTCTTGCCCAGCCGCTTCTTCACCAGCTCGTTCAGGCGCCCGGCGCTCAAGGCCAGGTCGCGCGCGTACGCGGCCACCTGCCGTTCCTCCAGGAAATTGCGCTCCACCAGCCGCACGAAGCGTTGCACGGGGTCGGCCTGGTCCATCGGCGCGGCCCCCTTCGGCAGGGCGGCCTGGCGCCAATGCGCGCTTTTCATCAGCAGGATGCCGAGGTAGTTCAGCACCACGCCGTCCACCGGTCCCGCCTGTTCGGCAGGCAGGCCCTCGGCCTGCTCCAGCTCCCGCTCGATCGAGCCCGCCAGCCCCTGCACCTCCGCCAGCATCGCGGGAGTGAGCGCGAAGGCGCGGTGCCGGGCCTCCCCATTGAACAGCGCCGGCACCGGCGAGGCCTGTCCCGTGGCCATCAGCGCGCTTTCGCCGAACATCACCACGATGCCCGTGGCATCCGCCGAGCGCGTGAGCTGGTGCACCTGCCCCGGGGCCACCAGGTGGACGCAGGGCGGCTGCAGGGGCACCGGCTCCAGGTCGATCATGTGCTCGCCCGTGCCGGTGAGGAAGAAGAAGACCTCGTGGAAGTCGTGCCGGTGCACCTCGTTCTGGACCGTGCCGCGCGCGGGCTGGATCCGCTCCACGCGCACGGTGTGCACGCCCTGGGCGGGCAGGTGGTGCACGGGGATGGCGGGATGCGGCATGACCTGTTGACGCGGCGTGTGCCGCAGGCGTGGTATGGCGGCGGGCACGCCGCGAAGATGGGACGTGCCCGCGCATGACCTTTGCGGGATGGATCCCGCGGACGCGATCGCCCTCCTGGGCGGACCGATCGGCACCGGGCCGCAGCGCTGGGCCGACCTGGGCTGCGGCACCGGCACCTTCACCCGCGCGCTGGCGCACCGACTTCCTGCGGGGAGCACCATCCACGCGATGGACCGCGATCCGCAGGCCCTGCGTGCCCTGCCGGCCCGTGCGCACGGGGTGGACATCCGGCCGCTCCTGGGCGACCTGGTCCGGGATCCCTGGCCCTGGCCGCCGCTGGACGGAATGCTCTGGGCCAACGTGCTGCATTTCGTGCCCGACCGGCCGGCGCTCCTGCAACGGGCCGCCACCCACCTGCAGCCGGACGGCCAATGGATCGTGGTGGAGTACGACACGGACGTGCCGCGCCCGCCCTGGGTGCCATATCCCTTGGGCTTCGAGGCCTTGGTGACGCTGGCCGCCGGGGCGGGCTTCACGCAGGCGGAGCGGCTCGGGGAGCGGCCGTCGGTCTTCGGGCACGCCCGGATCTATGCGGTCCGCCTGCGCCGGGGATGAACGCGCGCGATCAGCGCACGGCGTTCTCCCAGGCCGTCATCAGGGCGGGCCTGAGCTCGCGCGGGGCGGCGGCGTCCAGCCGCACGCGGGTGGCGCCTTTCTCGCCCCATTTGTTCGGCAGCGGCTCGAAGACCAACGGGTGGCGTGCGCAGAGGTCGGCCTGCTGTTCGCGGTCGAGCAGCAGGGTGGCGGTGAGCTGTTCGATCTGCAGCGTCATGAAGATGCGGCCGGGTTTCGCCTTGCGTCCGGCCGTGGCCGGCCTTTCGGCGCGGTAGCTCGGGTTGCCGAAGTGGTCGCCCTCCACCGTGCCGGGGATCGACAGGGCGAGGTCGCGGGCGGTCGCGGCGTCCATGGCGCGGCGGGGTCAGGAGCGGGCCAGGGCCACGATGTCCAGGGGCTCCAACACCGGCCGGGGCGCGCCATGGGCGGCGGCGGCGATCATGGCGCGGCCCAGCTCGCTGAGGGTGATGAAGCCCTTCGGGAACAGGGCGCGCCCGGGGCGATAGAGCCAACCGAGGTAGCGGTAGAGGGAAAGGGTGTTCTTCAGGCCGGGCGTGGGGCGCATGAAGGGCGGCCGGAAGTTGTACACGTGGGCGAAGGGCAGCTTCATCAGGGCGTTCTCGGTGCGGCCCTTCACCCGGGCCCACATGGTGCGGCCGCGTTCGGTGCTGTCCGTTCCGGCCCCGGAGATGTAGCAGAAGGTCATGCCCGCCCGGCCGGTCACCTCGGGCGCGTTCGCCCGCACCAGCACCGTGGCCACCGCCAGGGTGAGGTCGTAGGTCAGCCGGGTGTACGCGGGCTCTTTCATCCCGATGGACGATACGCCCAGGCAGAAGAAGCAGGCATCGTAGCCGCTCAGCTGCCCTGCGATGGGCGCCAGGTCCATCAGGTCGGGCCGCACCACCTCGCGCACCTTGGGGTGGTCGATGCCCGCCGGCCGCCGGCCCAGCAGCAGCACCTCGGACACCAGCGGGCTGTGCAGGCATTCGTGCAGCACGCCTTCGCCCACCATGCCCGTAGCCCCGGTGAGGATCACCCGCAAGGAACGTGGTCCGGGATCGTGCATTGGTCGAAGCTCTTGCAAGACTAAACGATACCGGGCAACGTCGAGGTCCGTTCTTTTGTCAATTCGCAAGCCTGTTCTCCCAGGCCTTGCGACCACTCTCATGCTTCGCCACCGCATTCCCGCCTATTACCTCTTCGTCACGGCCATCGTGGTCCTGGCGCTCGCCCTGCTGGCCATGCGCGAGCTTCCCGAGCTCGCGTCGACGCCTGCGCCGGCCCCCACGCCCGCCCGGACCGCCGAGGCGCCCCGGACGTGCAGCTACCGCACCGTGCGCCTCTCCGGCTACGAAGGGATCCGTCCCCTGATCCTCAGTGAGCCGGAGTGCGAGGCCGCCCGCTATGCCGACATGAAGCAGGACATCGCCACCGTGGTGGAGCAGTACCGCAGCAGCGGCGTGCTCACCTCCGCGGCGGTCTATGTCCGCGATTTCCGCAAGGGCGAGTGGACCTCCTTCAACGACGGGGAGCAGTTCGATCCGGGGTCGCTGCTGAAGGTGCCCCTGATGCTCACCTACCTGCGCATGGCCGAGGACGACCCCTCGGTGCTCTCCCGCCGCTACACGCTCTGGAAGGTGGACCCGCGCATGCCCCGGCCCATCTTCCCGCCTTCCCAGCAGATCACCACCGGCAAGGAATACACCGTGGAGGAGCTCCTCCGGTTCGGGATCGAACGGTCGGACAACCTGGCCGTGACGCTGCTGATGCAGCACGTGGACGAGAAGGCCTACAAGCGCACCTACCTGGAGCTGGGCCTGGCCGCGCCGGAGCTGAACGCCTCCCGCCACCCGATGACGGCCCGCGACTACTCGGTCTTCATGAAGGCCCTGTTCAACTCCACCTACCTCAGCATCCACAATTCGGAGTTCGCCATGTCGCTCCTGCGCCACACCGACTTCAACGACGGCCTGCGCCGCGGCGTGCCGGAGAGCACGGACGTGGCGCATAAGTTCGGCGAGTACAGCGACGGCACCAGCATGCAGCTGCACGATTCCGGCATCGTCTACCTGCAGAACAACCCCTACGCGATCACCATCCTCACCAAGGGCCCCGATGTGGCCAAGCTGCCGGAGGCGATCGGCGCATTGTCCGGCGCGGTCTACCAGCGCATGTCCGGGTTCTGAGCGCTCAGGGCAGCACGATCCGCTTCGTCACGCTCGTGCCCGCGGTGCTCGCCCGCACCAGCAGGAGGCAGCCTTGCCGCCCGCCGGTGGGCCAGGCCCAGGAGGTCCGTCCGGTGGTGCGCGTGGCGATCAGCGAGCCGTCCAGCGTGAACACCTCGAAGGTGAGGTCGCCTGCGGGCGGGCCGTCGTAGCGCATCCAGACCAGGGCGTTCGCCGGGTCGCTGAGCACGGTGAAGGCGGGCGCCGCCGGGCGTTCCTGCACCGACGTGACGACGCTGCACCCGGAGATGTCGTCGGAGTTCGCGGTCCCGGGGGTGGAGCACATCACGATGAAGTCGGCGTCGTTGTCGTTGCTGTCCGCGCCGTCGGGGAAGCGGCCGATGCTGCGGTCCGTGTTCACGTTGTCATCGGCGGCGCTGGTGCCATCGCCCTCGCTGTACCCGGGCAGCGTGCCTTCGTAGCTGAGCTGGTCGATCACCGTGCTGTCGGGCATGGAGAGCAGCACGATGGCGTCGGTGGCCCCGTTCTGGATGGCATTGGTGGCCGGCGAAAGGGTGTCGTTGCAGTTCGCCGTGGCCAGGCTGTTGCCGCAGAGCACGAAGTAGTCGCCGGGGGCCAGGGAGGGCCACCATGCGGCGGAGTAGGTGCGGTAGATCACGGGCGTGCCGCCCTCGCCGTTCACCATCGCCACCCGGAGGCTCGACAGGGGGTACGGCAGGTCGCTGACGTTCTTCAGCTCCAGGAACTCCGTGGCATCGGTGCCGGGCTGGTCGTAGTCCACCTCATTGATCACGAGCTGGGCGAAGCCCGGTGCGGTAAGGAAGGCGGACAGCAGGAGGAAAGATGCACGCATGCGGGGTGGCTTTACCTCCAAGATAACGGATCGCGCGGATCCGCTTATTCGGCCTTCAGCGGCGGCCCCACCACCTGCATGCCATGGTGGGCGAAGAGCTGTGCCACTTCCTCGGCGGTGGGCGGGGCGGTGAAGCGGGCGCTCTGGCGGAAGAAGTCCTCCATCCGCCCGCTGGGCTGGTAGGCCACCACCGTGCGTGCCTGCTCGGTGCGCTGGAGGAACGCATGCGGCACCCCGCGCGGGAGGAAGAGGGTGTCACCGGCGCCCAGCTCGAAACGGTCATCGCCCACTTGGAAGCTGTAGCGGCCCTCCAGCACGAAGAAGAGCTCGTCCTGGTCCGGGTGGACATGCAGCGGCGGCCCGCCGTTCAGCGTGTGGCCGGTCTGCTCCAGCACGCTCAGCCGGCCGTCGGTGTCCGCGCCGCTGATCTTGATGTCGAGCACGTTGGCGGTGACGCCCATCATGCGGATGTGCCCGTCGGGGCGGCTTTCGCCCGCGGCCACCTTGAAGCCTTTGCGTGGACCCTGCGGGAGCAGCACGGCGGCCTTCGCTGTCGCAGCGGTGATCGCGGCGGCCAGCGTGCCCAGGAGGAAACGGCGGCGGCGCATCGGTCCCCGAAGCTACGGCAGCGGATCCCCGTTCGCGTCGGTGGTGAGCACCTCGCTCATGTGGTCGAAGAAGGGGCGCACGCTGCGGTAAAGGGCCACTACCTGGTCCAGGAAGTCCGCGGCGAGCACCTCTTCGTCGCTGAACGCATGCTTCAGCAGGAACTGCCGGCGGCGCAACAGGTCGATGGCCGGATGGTCCGCCGGGTAGCCGCGCGGGGCCGTGCGCACTTGGTCGCCGATGAGCGCGCCGAAGTTCGTCCGGACCGTCTTCGTGCCCAGCAGGCGCTTCCACCGGGCGGGGTCCTGCGCGATGTCGGTGCGGATGCGCTTGAGGTCGGCCGGTTCGGGGCCGAAGAACCCGCAGGCCACGAAGGACCGCCCCGGCTCGATGTGGTAGAAGTAGCTGCCGCGCAAGGCCGGCTTCACGCGGGAAAGGCCGCCCGCGAAGCGCGGCTTGAACGGCGGGCGGTCCTTGTGGAAGCGCTGGTCGGTGAAGATGCGCATCAGGCTTTCGCGGCCCGATGCGGTGGCGATGCGGTCGTGGCGCCGCATGCGCTCGATCAGGGCGTCCGCGAAGGCGTGCATGTCGGCCTGTGCTGCCGCATAGCGGTCGCGCTGCCCCTGGAACCAGTCGCGGTCGTTGTGCCGGGCGAGGTCGGCGAGGAAGGCGAGGGTGCTGCGGTCGATGCGGACGGGGGAGGGCATGGGCCGAAGTTCGGGAGCCGGCCGCTGGATCGCCCCCGATGATCGTCCGGACCGCTGGCCCGCGGTCGGCGATGCCCGGCGTGCGTATCCTTGGGCGATGGACAGCACTGACGAGGCCCGCATCATCGCCTGTGAGGAGGCGCTCCTGCGGGCCATGCGCACCAGCGACGCGGACCTGCTGGCGACGCTCCTGCACGACGACCTGCTCTTCAACGGCCCCACCGGCGCTACGGCCACCAAGGCCATGGATGTGACCAACTACCGCTCGGGCGGCATCGCCCTCCGTACGGTGGAAGCCAGCGACCGCACCATCCGCGTGATCGGCGACAACGCCGTGGTGGCGGTCACCGTGGCGCTCCAGGGCCTGTACCTGGGCCAGGCGCTCGATGTCCGTTGCCGCTACATCCGGGTGTGGAAGCGGACCGGCGACCGCTGGCAGGTGATCGGCGGCGGCGTGGTCGTGCTCCAGGAGGAGGCATAGGCCTACGTCTTCCTGCCCTTCGCTTTTTCCGCGTGCTCTTTCAGCCGTGCCTTCACCACCCGGGTGATGAGGGCCAGCGGGAGCTTCCGGTCCAGCGGGAACTGCAGCGTGCCCTTCCCCGCGCGGTAGGGCCCCAGCGCCTCCAGCAGCGCGGCGTCGCCCTTGGGCTGCGGGTACAGGCTGACGTGGTGCCGGTAGCCGGCGAAGTAGATCAGGTAGCCGCCATCCAGGTGGAAGGCCGGGATGGCGTAGGAGATGCCCTCCGTGGCCTGTGGCGCGGCCTTGCGGATGGCCGCGCGGAGCTGTCCCAGCGCTGCTTGCGCCTGCTCCGGGGCGGCGGCGATGTACGCGTCGATGTCGGCGGGCTTGGGCGGGGGCATGGCGGCCGTTCGGCGACGATGAAGGTAGCGGGTGCGGCACCCGTTCACCGTTGCGCCACCACCATCAGGTCGATGACGGGAGAGCCGTCGGGCGCGGGGTACTCCGCGCGTTGCAGGTCCACGATCGTGAAGCCGTGCCGGACGAGCGTGGCCGTCAGCCGATCGGCGCGGTGGTACTGGATGTGCAGCGCCTCGCCTTCGCCGGAGCTCGAACGTTGGGGCCCCGACCGCTCGGGATCCCCTTCCATGGTGCTGAGGTAAAGCAGGCCGCCGGGCCGGAGCACAGCGGCAGCGGCTTCGATCAGCCGGTCCGCTTCTTCAGGCGATAGGTACGGCAGGCCGAAGCCGCACACGATGCCGTCGTATGTGGCGGCCGATCGGCCCAGGTCGCGGGCGTCCAGGAGCGCGAACGCCGCTTCGGGATTGTTGGCGCGGGCCAGTTCCAGCATGCGGGGCGACAGGTCGGTGCCCAGGATGCGCAGGTCGGGCCGCCGGTCCAGCAGGTACCGCGTGATGTTGCCCGGCCCGCAGGCGATCTCCAGCACGCCCGCGTCCGGGGGAAGGGCCGTGCAGAGCCGGTCGAGGGCGGCGGCATAACGCCCCACATCCATGTACTTGGCCGCATAGTCCGCGGCGGCACGGTCGAAGAGACGGATGGCGATGTCGGTGCGGTCCATGGTGCTGCGAAGGTGCGGGTCCCGCTCGTCCGGTCCGTATACTTGAAGGATGAAGCACCGCCTTTTCCTGCGCATCGCCGCGGTGTGCATGCTCATCCACTTCTTGGGCCATACCTGGGGCCATTTCCTGTGGAAGGACACGCCCGACCCCGGTGCGCAGGCCGTGATCAAGGCGATGGTGGGCTATCGCTTCCCCTTCATGGGCGTGGAGCGCAGCATGGCCGATTACTACGTCGGCTTCAGCTGGTTCGTGGTGCTGATGCTGGCCGTGTCCGCGGTGTGGCTGTGGGTGCTGGCCGCGCGGCCGGTGCTCGACCGGGTGCTGCTCTGGCCCCTGGCCCTGCTGTTGCTGGGCTTCGGCCTCATCGAGCTGACGCACTTCTTCCCGTTCGCCGCGGCCATGAGCCTTCTTGCGGCGCTGTGCGTGCTGGTGCCCTTGCTGCGCAAGGCCCCCTGAAGCGCGTTCCTTTCCCGCCCGTGCGCGTGGCCCTCCGGGGTAACTTGGGACCATGTTCCGGCCCCTTCGCCTGCTGCCGCTGCTCGGCCTGCTCCTTTCCCTTCCCGCCTCCGCGCAGCCCACCGCTTCCGTGGACGGACCCTTCGTGTTCGGTGCGGTGCATACGTTCCGGTCGCAGGTGCTCGGCCAGGAACGCACGCTGAACGTGTACCTGCCCGAGGGATATGCCGACACCACGCTGCGCTATCCGGTCATCTACGTGCTGGACGGATCGTGGAACGAGGACTTCCCGCACATCGCCGGGCTGGCGCAGTTCATGAACATGTATGACCTGCTGCCCAGGAGCATCGTGGTGGGCATCGCCAACGTGGACCGCTACCACGACTTCACGTTCCCCAGCCGGAACGACAGCGATCGGGTGCGGCTGCCCACCAGCGGCGGGTCCGCCGCCTTCATCGATTTCCTCCAGCGGGAGGTGCAGCCCTTCGTGGAGCGGCACTACCGCACCGCAGGTCCGCGCACCTTCATCGGCCAGTCGCTCGGCGGTCTGCTGGGCGTGGAGGTCCTCTTCCAGCGGCCCGACCTGTTCGACCGGTACATCCTGGTGAGCCCCAGCTTGTGGTGGGACAACGATTCGCTCGCCGATGCTGCGGATGCCTGGGCGGCCGCGCATGCCACATTGCCGAAGCAGGTGTTCGTCGCACTGGGGACCGAGGGGGACGACATGCAGCGCGGCACGGACAAGCTGGTGGGCGCTTTCCGGGCCCACACCCGCGCCCCGTTCACCTGGTGGTACGTGCCCTTCCCCGAGGAGAGCCACGCCACCCTCCTGCACCGCGCGGTGTACAAGGCGTTCGAGTTGATGGGCAAGCCCGCGCCGGCGAAGTAGGCGGGCGGTCAGCGGCCCTCCACCACCGCCTGGAGCTTGTCGAGGCACTCGTTCCAGCCCTGCGTGCAGTCGGCCACCATCCCGGGCGGGAAGCCTTCGTGCGTCAGGTCCATCACCGTGGCGCCGTGTTCGGCGCGGAACACCACCGTCACCACCAGCGTTCCGGACCAGTCGCCGGTGAAGCCCGCCTGTTGCGGGGTGATGATGCGGCCGTCCGGATCGGCGAAGAAGTCGGTGTAGACCAGCCGCTCGCCCGGCACCACCTCGCGGTATGTGCCGGTGCTCCACACCTCCTTCCCGTTCGTGTCGCGCATGGCCGCCAGGTAGGTGCCGCCCACGCGCACGTCCAGCCGCGCGCTCGGGCAGGTGACGTCCTTCGGTGCCCACCAGCGCCTGAACAGGTCGGGCTCCGTCCACGCCTTCCATACGGTGCCCACGAGGGCATTGAAGCTGCGTGTGATGCGGACGGCTTCGGTCCGGACAGGGGCTGGGGGGCTCATCGGTCGTCGGGTCGGGAGGAGCGGGGCCGCAAGGAGGGTGCCGGAGGAGGCCGGGTGCGATGGGCGCGGGAACACGGGCCGTGCGGTGTGGACCGCATGCCCCGGCAGGGGGCCGGGGAACGGTGCCGGTCGGCGGCACCGCGGCGCGCTTATGCTGGGGTGCATTCCGCGTACGCCTTGAACCGGTCCAGGATGGCCTGCCAGCCCTGGCGCTGCATCTCCGCCGGGTTCTCGCCCTCGGCGTCGAAGGTGGTGGTCACCCGGGTGCCTTCGCTGTCGGCGGTGAAACGCACCTCGCAGGTGCGGCCATCGTCCATGGTGTAGGCGAGCTGCTGCAGGGGCGCCACCGCGGTGTAGGTGCCGCCGAAGTCGAAGCCGAAGCTGCCGTCGCGGGCCTCCATGCGGGAGCTGAAGCGGCCGCCCACGCGCAGGTCGTTCTCGGCGCTGGGGCAATGCCAGTCGTCCGAGGCGGCGTTCCATTGCGTGATGTGCCGGGGCTCGGTGTAGGCGTTCCAGACGCTGGCCACGGGCTTGGCTACGTGGGCCGATACGGTGATGCGGGCGGGGGCGGAGGTCGGGGGCATGGGAGGAACGTATGGATGGATGGGATCGGTCGGGGGAAATGGCTTACCGCTCCTTGCGGTACAGCCGCAGGGCGATGGGGGCGGATACCAGCACGATCGCCGCGGAAGCGATGAGCACCCACACCACGTCGGAGGCCTGGGCCCGCCCGTGCATCAGCCCGCGCGAGGCATTGGCCAGGTAGGTCACCGGGTTGTGCCCCACGATGGCCCGCAGCCAGTCGGGCATGGTGGAGAGGTCGACGAAGATGTTGCTGGCGAAGGTGAGCGGCATCAGCAGCACGAAGCTGGTGGTCATCACCGACTCCGGGGTCTTCACCAGCATGCCCACGATGATCCACAGCCAGGAGAGCGCGAAGCCGAAGGTGAGCACCAGCGCCACCGCCAGCAGCACGCCCAGCACGCCGCCCTCCGGCCGGAAACCGAGGATGAGGCCCATGACGATGATGAGCGTGGAGGCCACGGAATACCGGAACACGTCGCCGGCGAGCGCACCGAACACGGGCGAGCCCTGCCACATGGGCAGCGAGCGGAACCGGTCGTACAGCCCCTTGTTGATGTCGGTGTTCAGCCCCATGCCGGTGTATACCGTGATGAAGATGATGGTCTGCACCAGCACGCCCGGCAGCAAGTACTGGATGTACTCGCGCGGCGTGCCCGCCAGCGCCCCGCCGAAGATGTAGGTGAACAGCAGCGTGAACATGATCGGCATCACCGTCACGTCGAACAGCTGGAACGGCACGTGCTTGATCTTGAGCATGGCGCGCCAGGCCAGGGTGGCCACGGAGGACAGCGCCGATGCGGGCCGGGGCCGTGGATGCCCCTTCAGCAGCCCGTGCGTGCGGTCGACCGAGGGGAGGGCGTCGGTGCTCATCGGGTCGCTTTTTCCGTTCCGTTCGTGCTGGCCACGGGCTCGGCCGGCTTCCCGGTCAAGGCCAGGAAGACCTCGTCGAGGCTGGGCGTGCCCACGGAGAACTCGGCCACGTCGATGCGGCCGGCGGCGAGGGCGCCCAGCACCTCCACCGCCTGCCCGGTGTCGCCCAGCCGTGCGGCCACCTCCGTGGGGTCGGTGGAGGGGAGGAGCCCGTCGCCCAACACGCGGGTGATCAGCTCCTGGGCCAGGGCCCGCTGGTCCGCCCGGGCCAGCCGCAGGTGCAGGGCGTTGGAACCCACGGAGGCCTTCAGGTCGCGGCTGGTGCCTTCGGCGATCACCCGGCCGTGGTCGATCACGGCCATGCGCTCGGCCAGGCGGTCGGCCTCGTCCAGGTACTGGGTGGTGAGCAGCACGGTGGTGCCTTCGGCCGCGATGCGGCGCACCAGGTCCCAGACCTCGTTGCGGGCGCGCGGGTCCAGGCCCGTGGTGGGCTCGTCCAGGAAGAGCACCTCCGGGATGGCCACCAGGCTGGCGGCGATGTCGATGCGGCGGCGCATGCCGCCGGAATAGGTGGACACCTGCCGGCGGGCGGCGTCCGTGAGGTCGAAGGCCTCCAGCAGTTCCGTGGCGCGGGCACGCGCCTGTGTCCACGAAAAGCCCAGCAGGCGCGCCACCAACACCAGGTTCTCCTGGCCCGTCAGGTCCTCGTCCACCGAGGCGTACTGCCCGGTGAGGCTCACCTTCTGCCGCACCAGCTTCGCCTCGCGCACCACATCGTGGCCCAGCACCGTGGCGGTGCCCGCATCGGGCTTGCGCAGCGTGGACAGGATGCGCACCGTGGTGGTCTTGCCGGCTCCATTGGGGCCGAGCAGCCCGTAAACGGACCCGCGCCGGATCCGCAGGTCCACCCCGTCCAGGGCGCGCGTGGCCCCGAAGGACTTCACCAGCGCATGGGTCTCTATCGCATGGGTCATCGCGGGCTCCGTTGGGCTCTGCCGAAGGTATCGACGGATCGCGCACCGGGAACGCTGCCCCGGCATGGTCGGGAAGGCGGCTAACTTTGCGGCCTTTTCCCCTCCTATCCCCGATGACCGACTCGCAGGCCTGTCCCAACTGCCGCTCGTCCTTCGCTTACCCCACAGGTACCTCCTGGATGTGCCCGGAGTGCGGCCACGAGTGGAACCCGGAGGAGCTGGCGGCGGAAGAGGCTGCGGCCGCGGTGAAGGACGCCAACGGCAACGTGCTGCAGGACGGCGACGACGTGGTGGTGATCAAGGACCTGCCCGTGAAAGGCGCGCCCAAGCCGGTGAAGGCCGGCACCAAGGTGAAGAACATCCGCCTCACCGATGGCGACCACAACATCGACTGCAAGATCGAGGGCTTCGGGGCCATGGCGCTGAAGTCCATCTACGTGCGGAAGGCCTGAACGGGGTCGCCGGGCCCAGCATACGGGACGGTACCTTCGGACCATGTGCCTGATCGTGCTGGCCTACCGGGTCCACCCGCGGTATCCGCTGCTGTTCGCCGCCAACCGCGACGAGTTCCACGACCGCCCCGCCGCTCCCGCCCGCTTCTGGGCGGATGCCCCGGACCTCCTGGCCGGACGCGACCTCCGCGCAGGCGGCACTTGGATGGGCATCACCCGCTCCGGACGCTTCGCCGCCCTCACCAACTACCGCGATCTGCACCGGCCCCGCAAACAAGGCCCTTCGCGGGGGCTGCTCGTGCGCCAGGCCCTGGAAGGCGACTTCGACCCCGGGGCCACGTCGGCGTATGAGGGCTTCAACCTGCTGTACGGCTCCGTCGATACGCTGCGCTACCACACCAATGAGCAGCCCACCGATGTGCCGTTGACGCCCGGTGTCCATGGGCTCAGCAACCACTTCCTGGACACGCCCTGGCCCAAGGTGGAACACGCCAAGCAAGGGGTGCAGGACCTGCTGGCCGCTCCGGACGAGCGGCTGGTCCCCGGCCTCTTCGCCCTGCTGGCGAACGATGCCGTGGCCCCGGACGACCGCCTGCCGGATACCGGCCTGCCCTTGGACCTGGAGCGCGCCATCTCGTCCATCTTCATCCGGACCGATGGGTACGGGACCCGCTGCTCCAGCGTGGTGCTGGTGGATGTGGGCGGGCGGGTGTACTTCGAGGAGCGGACGTGGCCGGCCGGGACGCGGGTGGTGGAGGCGTTCGAACTGCGGCCGGAGAACGCCCGGTGACGGCCTGCGCTCGCGCGACCAGTGGATCGTGCCAGCGGACCCGTCGGATGTTCCATCCGCGCCCGTACCCGGCGGACTTACTTTGCCCGCGCGAACAGCGCTGCGCGATGGGCCGAGGGGAAAAGACGTACGGACCGGCGGAATTCCTGGACTACATGGGCGTCCAAGGGCCCAAGGACGATGAGGTCCACGTCATCCGCTACGAGGAGCACGCGGACCTCCGGCTGCGGTCCGCACCGGTGCGCATCGGTTTCTATTTCATCTCCATCAAGGAGAACCTGGGGGGCCGGCATGCGGTGGACGGGATGTCGGACGCGTACGTGTTCCTCGACCGCCCGGGCAATACGCTGGAGTGGGACTTCGCCGTGCCCTTCGTCGGGTATGCATTGCTCGTGAACAGAGAGCTCCTGGGCAAGCACGCCAAGGACTATGGCTTCCTGGACTACAGCGCGCACGAAGCGCTGTACCTGACGAAGGACGAGCGGGCCGTGCTGCTGGACCTGTTCCGGAAGGCGCACGCGGAGTTCGGGAAGGAGGGGCCCTCGCGGGAGATCCTGGTCTCCTACGCCACCTTGATGCTTTCCTACGCGCGGACGTTCTACGAGCGGCAGTTCGCCTTCCGGAGCAAGCTGTACAACCGCGTGGTGGCCGACTTCTATGGGCGCCTGGAGCAGTACTTCAACGCCGATGGGGACGTGGCCCAGCTGCCCACCGTCACCCATTTCGCGCAGCAGGCCAACCTTTCCGTGAACTACTTCGGCGACCTGATCAAGCACTACACCGGCAGCTCGCCCCAGGACCACATCCACCAGCACATCATCCAGCTCGCCAAGTCGCGGCTGCGCCATTCGCAGCGGACGGTGAGCGAGATTGCCTACAGCCTGGGCTTCGAGTACCCGACCTACTTCACCCGGTTCTTCCGGAAGGAGACGGGGATCACGCCCACGGTGTTCCGCAGCCAGTAGGGCGGGCCCCGGTGTTCTGTTCCATCCTTCCCGGGCTTTGTTCTCCTGCCGCGGCAAGGGGCGGGGGACCTTTGTGCCGTCACTGAGAACGACGCATACCATGGCACAGAAGATCCGTTTCACCAACCCCAACGACCGCGGCATCACGATGTCCGCCTTCTTCCAGAAGCACCTGTAAGCCCGGCATACCTTGAACGTTCCCCGTACGGGCGCCTTCCCGGGTGCCCGCACAGGAGCCATCCCTGCACCATGGAACAGCAGCACATCCTCATCCTCGGCGCCGGTGGCCAGATTGCCCGGCACGCCATCGGCTTCCTGAAGGGCCGAAAGAACACGCACCTGACGCTGTTCCTCCGGGACGGCGCCCAGGTCAAGGGCTTCGCCGGCCCGAACGTGCGCATCGTGGAAGGCGATGTGCTCCAGGAGAAGGCCCTGGACGCCGCCATGCAGGGGCAGGACCTCGTTTATGCGAACCTGGCCGGCCCCGTGGACCGCATGGCGAAAGCGATCGTGGCGGCCATGGAGGCCAACGGGGTGAAGCGGCTGATCTTCATCGCCGCCCTGGGCATCCACGATGAGATCCCGGGGGCCTTCGGCCGGTGGAACAAGGAAATGATCGGCGCCGACCTGGTGCGGTACAGCAAGGCCGCGGCGACCATCGAGGCGTCCGGCCTGGACTACACCATCATCCGCCCAGCCTGGCTCACCGACAACGAGGAGGTGGCGTATGAGCTGACCCGGAAAGGGGAGCCGTTCAAGGGGACCGAGGTCTCCCGGAAGAGCGTGGGCGCCTACGTGGCCGAGCTGGTGGCCCATCCGGACAAGGACGTACGGGCCAGCATCGGCATCGACAAGCCGGGCACCGATGGCGACAAGCCGTCGTTCTACTGATCGTCCAGCCCTTTCCCGTCGAGGATCCGCTCCAGGTGCTTCTCGATCCGGGCCTCCCGGGTCCTGGCCTGCTTGGCCGAAGCGAAGTGGAGGAGGTAGCCGCGTTGCCGCCCCGGCGTCAGGGCCTGGAAGGCCTTCTTCAAGGCCGGCATCGCCTTCAGTTTCCGCTCGAACTCTGCGGGCAGGGGGAACTCCGCCGCTCCCTTGAGCGCCACTTTCAGCCCGGCCTTCTCCACCGCCACGGCTTCGTGGATATAGGCCTTCACGATGGGGGCCAGCTCCTTGATCTCCCGCACGCTGGTGAACCGCATCTGCCGCGCCGACTGCACGTTCGCCGTCTGCTGCACCAGCAGGCCGTGGTCGTCCTTCAGCAGGGCCCCCTTGTGGAAGAGGAGCGCGCAATAGTCCTTGAAGCCGTGGATGAGCACGACGTTCTTCTTCCGGTACGTGTAGCACGGAACGCCCCACTTCAGCTCCTCGGTCAGCCCGCAGTCCAGGACGATCGTGCGCAGCTGCCGATAGGCCTCCTGCCAGGGCGTGGGCTTGTCGAAGAACCAGTCGACCTTGGGGTCCATGCCGCTGAAGTTACGGACGTGCCGGGGCCACCTTCCGGTCCGCCGGGCGGAAGTACCACGAGAGCAGGGTCAGCACCAGCAGGAGCAGGGCGGGCAGCAGCTCCGCTGCGGCATGGCCCACGGCGAGGTGGGCGAACACGGCCCCGGTCGTCAGGAAGAAGAAGCCCGCATAGGCCCATTCCTTCAGCAAAGGGAAGCGCGGGATGAGCAGGGCCACCACGCCCAGGAGCTTCCAGATGCCGATGAGGGTGAGGAAATGCACCGGGTAGCCCAGCTGCGTGATGCCGTACACGCCCGGTGGGGCCAGGGCGCCTTCCAGGGGCAGGTGCAGCAGCTGCTGGATCCCCGTGGCCGTCATGCCCAGGGCCAGCCAAAGGGTGGCGACCCAGTAGATGATCCTGTTCCGTTTGCTCATCGGTGCGGCTTCAGCGGGTGCGTTTTTTCGGCTCCAGTTCGGACAAGCTGAAGGTATTGCCGCTGTCGTCCTTCAGCACGGCGATGATGCCGAAGGGCTGCTGCGTGGGCGGCATCGGGAACTCCACGCCCTTGGCGCTGAGCTCCTCGTAGGTGGCCCGCACGTCGGTGCACTTGAAGGCGGCGAACCCGAACAGGCCCTGCTCCACCAGGCCGCGCATGGTGGCGGCGTTCTCCGCGGTCCAGGTGCCCCACGGGGTGGTCGGCATCAGCGCCACCTCCAGCTCGGGCTGTTCCGGCGCCGTCACGGTAAGCCAGCGCCCACCGCCGTGCATGGGGATGTCCGTGTGCTTCTTGAAGCCGAGCTTGCCCACGTAGAAGTCGAGGGCGCGGTCCTGGTCCAGCACGTAGACCGAGAGGTGGGTGATGCGTGCGATCATGGGGCAAAGGAAGGGCGCCCCGTACCCGGCGTACTTATCCCGGATCGCGCATCTGCGGCCAGCCCAGCCAGATGGCGTAGCACGAGGGGATGTGCTCCATCGGCTCCGCGGCCATGTGGCGCGCGCGCTCGGCCCGTGCGGCGCGGTACGCGGCCGGCGCGCTGCCCGTCCGGCGCTTGAAGGCCCGGCTGAAGGTGGGCAGGCTGCGGAAGCCCACGGTGAAGCACGCCTCCGTCACGGATACGCCATCGTCCAGCAGCTGGCGCGCACGCTCCAGGCGCAGGTCGCTCAGGTATGTGCGCGGCACCACGCCGTACACCTGCTTGAAGAGCCGGATGAAGTGCGACTGCGAGAACGCGGCCTCCCCGCTGATCAGCTCCCCATCGATCGGCTCCATGAAGCGCTCGTCCATCAGGCGCTTGGCCTGCACGATGCGGCGGTACAGGTAGGCCTTGGGGTAGGGCTCCATGGAGCGAAGTTCGGGAGCGCCCCGGGTATGCTCCTCCGGTGCCGGGTGGGTCGGGCCGCTACAGCTTTTCACCGGGCAGGGCCGCCGCCTGCGCGATCCAGCCGGCCACTTGCCTTTCGTCCAGGGTATCGCCTTCGCGGATGTCGAGGTAGCGCACGTGCCGCTGCTTGCTGGCGCCGGGCGGTGGCGGCTGCAGTGCCGCACCGCGGAAGAAGGCCACCTTCACGTACGTCGTCAGGCAGTGGTAGCCCAGGAACCAGCCCTGGTCGGGCAGGCCGTAGAAGGGCGTGTTCCACTTCACGGCCTTCCGCACCCCGGGCACCGTGCGCACGATCAGGTCGTCCAGCCAGCGGCCGACGGCCTGCTTCCAGCCCGGCATGGCCGCGATGTAGGCCTGCACGGGTCCGTCGCCATCGCCTTTCGCGATCCGCGGATTGCCGCCGGACAGCAGCGTGGGCTCCGTGGCCTGGGGGCTGCCGGGCCGCTTGGCCGCGGTCTTCCCGGCGGCCTTCGTCGGCTTGCGGGGACGGTTGGGGGAGGTGGCCATGGCCGAAAGGTCGGGATGGCGGCCGATCGGCGGCAAGCCGGGTCGCGGCGATCTTTGGCCGGCCACGCCCATGCTCACCCTCCACCTGCCCGCCTTCCCCGTGCTTACCACCGAGCGGCTGGTGCTGCGTGCGCTGCGGCCTTCGGACGCGGAGCCGGTGTTCGCCATGCGCTCCGACCCGCGGGTGATGCATCACGTTTCGCGCCCCCTGGCCACGGGCCTGGCCGACGCCACCGCCTTGATCGACCTGATCACCTCCATGGTGGCGGCGAACGACGCCGTGCAGTGGGCGATGACCCGGAAGGGCGATGACACGCTCATCGGGCTGATCGGCTTCTGGCGCATCGTGAAGGAGCACCACCTGGCGGAGCTCGGCTACATGCTGGCGCAGGAGCACTGGGGCCGGGGCCTCATGAGCGAGGCGGTGGAGGCCGCGGTGGACTTCGGCTTCCGCACGCTCGGGTTCCACCGGATCGAGGCGGTCACCAGCCCCCGGAACGCGGGGTCGATCCGCGTGCTGGAGAAGGGCGGGTTCGTGCGCGAGGGGCATTTCCGGGAGAACATCCGCGTGAACGACGTGTTCCTGGACTCGCTGCATTTCGGACGGTTGGCGGGGAAGGTCCGGGGCTGATCGATCAGGCGTTCACGCGCCGCCGTTCGCGCGAGCGCTCCACGGAGGCGATGCGGGCACCGGGGGTAACTTGGTCCGCATGAACACCCTGCCCTTCGGTCCCGCCCTGGCCGGCATCTTCGCCGAGATCACCACGGGTACGCCGCACACCGGCGGCTTCGTCCTCAACGGCGGTGACGCCGGCCTGCTGGCTTCGCTGGACAAGCTGTCCGCTGCGGACGCCTCGCGCGCGGCGCTGGACGGTGCTCCCATCGCGGCGCACGCCGCCCACCTGCGGTTCGGCCTGTCGCTGATGAACCGCTGGGCCACCGAAGGCGGCAACCCCTTCGCGGGCGCGCGCTGGTACGAGGCCTGGATGATCACCGCCGTGGACGATGCGCAGTGGAAAGGGATCCGCCTCGGGTTGCGCGAGGAGGTGATGCGCTGGCAGGAAGCGCTGCGCCAGCCGCGCGAGGTGGCCGGGATCGAGCTCAGCGGCATGATCGGCAGCGTGGTGCACCTGGCCTACCACCTCGGTGCCATCCGGCAGATCCATGCAGGCGCCCGGGGCCCGAAGGACGATTCCGCCAGCCGGTGATCCCGGCGGTCCATCGCGGCGGCTGAGCGGCCTTTACCGCAGCAGGGTCACGTGGCCGAACCCCTGGCGCATGGGGAGGTCCTGGCCCTGCACCCGGTAACGGTACTGGTACACCCCCTGGGGCGTTTCCTCACCGTTGGAGAAGCGGCCGTTCCAGCGGTAGGGCATCTCGTGGCTCTCGAAGAGGATGCTTCCCCAGCGGTCGAACACCAGCAGCTCATAGGTGGTGATCAGCCGTCCTTCGCCGCCGAAGGTCTCGTTGATCCCATCGCCATCGGGGGTGAACGTATTGGGGAAGTAGATCGTGCCGGCCGGCGGACGGGTCCGTATGCTGTCCAGCACCACGCAGCCCTCGGGGGTGGTCACTTGCAGCACCACCCAATGTGCGTCGTAGTCCGTGTACTGGTGCACCACCGTGGGGGCGGTGGAGGTGGTGCCATCGCCCAGGTCCCACTCGATGTCCACGCCCGTGGTGGGCACCGTGGAGGCCCGGAACTGCCACTGCACCTCGGTCAGCTGGGTGGCATGGATGGACGCACCGGCCGGATACACCAGCACGTTCACCGCGCCCGAGGCGGTGGTCCCGCACAGGTCCGTCACGTTCACTCCGGCCACGATCCCTTCATGGCCCGCCGTCCAGGTCACCGCCGGCCCGCTGCCGATCCCCGGCCACTGCACCACGTAGCTGCCTGCGCCACCGGTGATGGTCACCCACAGGGGCACCGGCTCGCCCGGGCATACGATGGTGTCGTTCGACCAGGTCAGCGCCAGCGGATCATGGTCCAGCACCACGGCCATCACCGTGGTGTCCGCCTGGTTGCCGCATTCGTCGGTCACC
>JAFDZF010000121.1 GCA_018267055.1 Bacteroidota bacterium | reverse complement strand
GCACGTCGTACGGCTTACTCCCACATATGTGCAAGCCTGGCACGCCATGGGACTGATCCATCAACAACGTGGAGAAGCCACGGCCGCCATCCATGATTTTTCCCAAGTGATCAAGCTTGCGCCCATGCATGGCAATATCCATCTCTCTTACTACGGAAGGGCACAGAGCGAGAAGGATCTGGGGCTCATCCAAGAGAGCAAAGCGGATGCCCTGCATGCGATCACCCTAGCGCCATCCTATGGGGAGGCTTATTATCTGCTTGGCTTGGATGAAGCCCTTCTTGGCGATCACGGAAAAGCGATACGAGCATATACCCGAGCGGAAGCCCTTGGATCCAATATCCAGCTGATCCGGATGAACCGGGCCATCAGCTATGGCTGGCTCGGGAACGACCGAGCAGCGATCGCTGACCTGGATTCGTTCATTTCGGAAGATACCTCATCCAGTGAGGCTTTCTTCTTGCGGGGCATCGCCAAGGCACGCGGCCGAATGAACGGCTGCCCTGACCTGCAACAGGCTCAGCGCCTTGGTCACCCCCGTGCGACTGAAGCCCTCACGACCTTCTGTCAAGATCATTGAAAAGAGGAAGGCCCGGCTTGCACCGGGCCTTCCTTCGTAGCGGGGGTAGGACTCGAACCTACGGCCTTCGGGTTATGAGCCCGACGAGCTACCATCTGCTCCACCCCGCAATAGGGGTGCAAATATAGCACAACATCCCGGAAACCTACTGGACCACTTTCAAGGCGATGGGCGGAAGGGTGTATTCGATGCCCGCCCCGTTGGCCAGCCGGGCCTTGATGTCCTCCACATAGATGCGGTCGCCCACCCGGGCGGCTTCCACGGCCTTCCGCTCGTCCGTGCCGGACCCGATGGCGTTCCCGCGCACCGGATGCGGCACCGCGGTGCCGTTGTGCAGCACGGTGAGGGTGAAGGAGGTCACCTTGAACAGGTCGTTGAACTCCGAATTCTCCAGGCGGGCGATCACCCCTTCCGCCGCGAGCAGCTCCGTGCGCTTGATGCGGTTGTCCCGCGCGCTCTTGCCGCCCAGGTAGGCCATGGGCGCCGGCAGGTCCTTCACGCGGAACTCGACGGGACCGACGGTGCGGCTACCCCCGTCCGGCAGGACGGCCACCACGGAAAGGCGGGCCTTCCCCACGGCGTTCACGCGTGCCACCCAGCCCGCCCCGGACCGCACGATGGTGCCGTTGTCCAGCACCGGACGCAGGTTCTCCGCGGGTATGCCGGGCACGGAGAGCTCCACCGGGTTGTCCACGCCGCGGTAGAGCACGTTCATCTTGGTGGGCGAGGCCACCAGCAGGGGGGCCATCACCTGGTACTTCACGCTGTACGGATGCTCCTCCAGGCCGTCCGGGCCCTGCACGCGGATCAGGCCCTTCACCTCCTGCTCGCCCACCCGGTCGGCGGGCAGGCGCAGCTTCCCCTTGGCGTCCGCGCCCATGGGCACCGCCACAGGGCCACCGTCCGCGATCCGCTCGACCGTCGCCCGGTTCTTCTCATCGAAGGCCGCGAGGAAGACATCCGCCCGGAACGTGTCGCCCAACATGACCACGCTGCTCTGCGGGATCACGGCCGAGGTCAAGGCGGACATGGTGTAGGTGCCCCGCGTGGCGGACCCGTAAAGCCACTTCACCAGGTCGCTCTCGGCGCTGCGCACGTCGGCCTGGAGCTTCGACAGCGTGGCCACACCAGCGGCCAGGGGGACATCATAGAAATTGAGGCTCTCCCAATTGTTCGCCGTCCCGGAGGCGTCGGGCCCGTCCTTCAGGGCGAAGAGGAGGTCCAGGGAAGCGGCCAGGCCCGGCTCCTGCGCCGCACAGAGCACCTTGAGCCGGTCGCGGAACAAGCTCAGTCGCCGCTTGAGGTCCCTGGCGGTGCCGGCACCGTCCTTCGGGGAGGCCGGCTCGGACCCGACCAGCTGGCGGGTGAGGGCGTCGCGATCGTCCTTCGCCTCGATGTAGGTGAGGGCCAGCAGGGAGTCGCGCCCGTCGGCATCCTTGCCCAGCACCTCCGCCATCGGGCGGCCCTCCGCCTGGGCGATGGCGGCGGCCTTGATGTCCGTGATGTACGCCACCAGGCTGTCCGCCGCCCGATGGACCTCCTGCGCCTGCCCGTTCGCGCGGGTGTAGCGATCGGGATAGTCGCGGGCGGCCGCATCGAACGCCGCATAGTCGAGCCGGGAGCGCTCTTCGTGCGCCCGTTCGCTGCGCACGAGGTCGGCGTCGAGCAGGGCGAAGGCATCGAGCACCTCCTTGCTCACGTTCAGCGCCAGGATGGCGGTGAGCACGAGGTACATCATGTTGATCATCTTCTGGCGCGGGGGCAGGTTCGCGGCGGCCATGGCTTCACAGGTTTGAAGACATGAATGCCGCGCACGGCGCGCAGTAACGCGGACGTCGCGGAAAAGGCGGTCAGGCCGGCTCCTTGGACAGGGCTTCCAGCTTCGCGCCGGCGTCCTCCCATTCCGCCATCAGCGCTTCGGTGCGCGTGGCGATCTCGCCCAGGCGGGCATAGGCCTCCTGCATGCGCTCGGTGTCGAGGCCATTGCCCAGGGCCTTCTGCAGGGCGGCCTGCTCCGTTTCGAGCGCGGCCATCTCCCGCTCGCACTTCTCCACCTGCGCCTTCAGGCGGCGGACCTCCTTCTCCTGCTCCTTGCGCTGGCCGCGGTCCTCCTTCATCGGCGAGGCCTGCACGGCCTTCGCGGGGGCGGGTCCGCCGGACGGACGGGCCGGTTTCGCGGTGGCCTTGGCCGCTTCCTCCTTGTTGCGCTCGATCAGATCAAGGATGTCCATGTGGTGATCGCGCAGGCTGCCGCCCTTCACTTCCAGGAGGCGGTTGGTCAGCCCATGGAGGAAATCCCGGTCGTGGCTCACGATCATGAAGGTGCCGTCGTAGTCCTTCAGCGCGCTCTTGAGCACGTCCTTGCTCTGGATGTCGAGGTGGTGCGTGGGTTCGTCGAGCAGCAGCAGGTTCAAGGGCTTCAGCAGCATGCAGCACAGCGCCAGGCGGGCGCGCTCGCCACCGCTGAGCACCTTCACCTTCTTGTCCACTTCGTCACCGCTGAAGAGGAAGGCGCCGAGCATGCCGCGGGCCCTGGGCCGGTTGTCGTCGCTGGCCGCCATCTCCGCCGTTTCCATCACGGTGAGGCGGGGGTCCAGGCGGTCGGGCATGTCCTGGGCGTAGTAGCCGATGGTGACCTGGTGGCCCAGCTTGATCTGGCCCTCGTGGGCCTCCTCGCCCACCAGCATGCGCATCACGGTGCTCTTGCCGGTGCCGTTGGCGCCCACCAGGGCGATGGCTTCGCCGCGCGCCACGGTGAGGTCGGCGCCGGTAAGGATCACGCGGTCGCCGTATGCCTTCTTCGCGCCGTGCATCTCCAGCACCAGCTTGCCGCTGTGCGGGGCGGGCGGGAACTTCACGATCATCGCGCGGAAGGCATCGTCCTCCAGCACCACCCGGTCCAGCTTGTCCAGCTTGGTGATGAGGCTCTGCGCGAACGCGGCCTTGGCGGCCTTAGCCCGGAACTTGTTGATGAGGTCCGTGGTGTGCTCGATGTACTTCTGCTGGGCCTCGAAGGCCTTCATCTGCTGGGCCTTCTCCTCCTGGCGGAGCTCCACGAACTGGGTCCAGGACACCTTCCGGTCGATGATGCGGCCGCCGCCCACTTCGATGGTGCGCTTGGTGAGGCGGTCGAGGAAGGTCTTGTCGTGCGAGATGAGCACCAGGGCCGCCGGATAGGTGGTCAGCAGGTCCTCCAGCCACTGGATGGCGGGCAGGTCGAGGTGGTTCGTCGGCTCGTCGAGCAGCAGCAGGTCCGGCGTCATCAGCAGGATGCGCGAAAGCTCGGCGCGCATGCGCCAGCCGCCGCTCAGCTGGCCCATGGGGCGGTCCATGTCCTCCTCGCTGAAGCCGATGCCCCGGAGGGTCTCCTCCACCTGCTTGTCGTGGTCGCCGGCGCCGAGGGTGTTCAGCCGCTCGTGCGCGTGGGCGAGCTCGGTGGCCAGGGCCATCATGCGCTCCTCATCGTCGAGGGCATCGTTCAGCTCCACCTCGATCTCGGCGATGCGGGTGGTGAGGCGCTCGGCCTCGGCGAAGGCGCTGCCGGCCACCTGCCTGGGCGTCTGGTCCAGCGCATGATGCATGTGCTGCGGCAGGTAGCCCACCGTGAGGTCGCGCGGGCGGTCGATCGACCCTTTGTCCGGCCGGTTCTCGCCGGCGAGCATCTTCAGCAGCGTGCTCTTGCCCGCGCCGTTGCGGCCCACCAGGCCGATGCGGTCGTCCTTCCCGATGAAGAACGACACGTCGTCGAACATGGGACGCTCGCCGAAGTGCAGGGTAAGGCCGCTGACGTTGATCATTTTCGGGCCGCAAAGGTACGTGGTCCGCGGCCTTCCGGACCCCGGCCCCCTTCCGCACCTCCCGGGAACGAAGAAGCCCCGGCCGTGGCCGGGGCTTCCGATGCGATCGCGTGGGGGATCAGAAGTTCCAGAGATCGTGCTCGAACTCGAAGAGCGTCTGCTTGATCTCCTCCCCTTCCAGCAGCGCGTCGATGCCCTGCTTGTAGGTGATGATGTTGCGGTCGTACACGTTGCTCACCTTGGTGATCTGGCTGTTGAACTCGCGCGTCCAGAACACGTGGTCGAACGAGCGGCGCTCCGCATCGTTCTCGCGGTTGAACACGTCCCAGTTCACCAGCACGTAGCGCAGCTCGGGGAAGTACAGCCAGAACAGCGGCTGATAGCCCCGCACCTCGCCATCATCCCCCTTCATCTCCTTCAGCGGCGCGATGCCGATGATGCGGATGTCCATCACCGAGCGCTGGCGGTCGAAGATCCAGTCCTCCTTCAGGCGGTACTTCTTGATGTCCGCGCTCCCCGTCTCCACCTGGGTGATCACCGGCTTCATCTCCCCGGTGTTGATGTCCTCCGTGTAGGTGGTGTCGGTGCGGCTGAGCTTCTCCTTGATCTGGTCGATCAGGAGCGGCTTCTTGAACTCGTCGTCCTCGCCGGTGGCGCCCGCGTCGTAGGCCGTGATCGAGCCGTCCACCAGGAGGCCCTGGCGGATGACGTCGAAGAGGCTCTTGCGGTCGTTGATCGGCTCGGTGGGGAAGTACAGCGGGTGGTTGATCTTCTCGCGCAGGTCGATCTCGCGCCACACGCGGCGGAACCACATCACGTCGGCCTCCCGGATGAAGGGGTAGGCCACCACGCGCTGGGTCTTCGTATGCTCCTTGATGTAGGCCCCGTCGAGCACCGTTTGCGCGCGGAGGTCACCGGTGGAGCCGAGGCTTGCGGCGAGCAGCGTACCGAACAGGATGGTCTTGCAGGTCCTCATCGTATGCGGTTCTAATGGTCCGACATCAGATCACCTTGAAGGACAACGCACCGAGGGCGCGGACAGTACCGTCCGGACCGCGGGCCTTGATCCCTTCCACGTACACTTTCTGGCCGGACTTCACCTTCTGCAGCACTTCCTTGGCCTCCCCGGTGAGGGCGGCGCCTTTGCAGAGCTTCTCGAGGTAGTTGCCGTTGATGGTGGTGGAGATCTTGTACTCCACCACTTCGAACTTCAGGTCGAACTCGAAGTTCTCCATCTTGGCGATCACCCCTTGTGCAGCGGTGAGCTCGGTCTTCTTCACCGTCTCGTCGTTCAGGCTCTTGCCGGCGAAGTAGGGCGTGGGGTTGGGCACGTTCTTCACGCGGAACTTCACCCCGGGCATGGGCTTCTTGGAGCCGTCGGCGTTGGTCACCGTCACGTTCACCGTGGCCTCGGCGTCCTTGCCGGGCTTCACGATGTAGCCCTGGGCCGCCTTGGTCAGCGAGCCGTTGGTCATGCTGGGAACGATGTCCTTGGCGCTGTAGCCGGCCACGCTGATGTCCACGGGGTTGTCCACGCCGCGGTAGAACACGTTCATCTTGGTGGGGCTCACCACCAGGTTGGGCGCGGCCACCTCGTACTTGTCGCGGAAGGGGATGCGCTGTTCCGTGCCGCCCACGGGCTTGAAGATGATGATGCCCGCGTAGGTCTTCTCACCGGCGCCGGTGGCGTCGGCCACGTACTCGAACTTGCCGGAGGCGTCGCTCTGGAACACTTCCTTGTCCCCGATCACCTGGGCGTTCACCGAGTCGATGGTGCCGTTCTTGGCGACCTCCACGGAGAACTGGTTGTTCGGGTCGTAGGCGCCCAGGAAGATCTTCGAGCGGAACTTGCCGCCTGCGGTCACGTAGCTGCTTTGGGGCTGCACCATGGCCTGGAGGGCGGAGAACTTGAAGCTCTTGCTCTCCACGTCGCCCAGCAGCTTGGTCACCATCTCGTTCTCCAGGCTCCGCACGTCGGACTGCACCTTCGACATGATGGTGATGCCCGCGACCAGGGGAACGTGGTAGAAGTTGATGGACTGCCAGTTGTTCATCGTGCCCGATGCGTCGCGACGGTCCTCGAAGTTGAAGATGCGGTCGGCGCTGGCCACCAGGGCCGGGTTGTCGCGACCCACTTCCTTCACCAGGTCGCGGAAGGTCTCCAGCTTGGTGCGCAGCTCATTGGCCGTCATGGGGCCATCCTTGGGCTTGCCGGGCTCGGAGCCGACCATCAGGTTGGTGATCTCGTCGTGGCTGTCCTTCTTGGTGAGGAACTCCATGTTGATCACCGTGTCCTTGCCGCCGGCGTCCTTGCCGATCACCTTCTCCACCGGCCAATGCTCGGCCTGGGTGATCACGCGCACTTTCACGGAGTCGATGTAGGTGACCAGTTCGGACGCCTGCCGGCGCACTTCCTGGGCGGAGGCCCAGGCCTTGCCGTACTTGGCCTCGTTCTCCTTGGCCATGCTGGCGAAGGTGTCGTAGGTGCCGTCCACCTTCTCCTTCAGCGAGCTCTTGGTGTTCTCCAGACCGTTGTTCACGGTGATGAAGCTGTCCAGGATCTCCTTGGATACGTTCAGCGCAAGGAGCGCCGTCAGCACCAAGTACATCATATTGATCATCTTCTGTCGCGGGGACAGATTACCACCTGCCATGTTGGGCTCTTAGTGTTTGATCGGTTCGTTCGTCGGACTGGTGGTGGCGATCAGCGCACCGTCATGGCGGCCAGCATGTTGCCGTAGACGGTGTTGAGCTTCTGCAGGTTGGTGCTCAGCTCGGCGATGTTGTCCTTGTACCGTTTGGTGTCGTCCACGCTGTTGCGGAGGTGGGTGAGCATCTCGCCCATGCCTTCGAACATCTGGTTGGCGGCCTCGAGCTTCTCGCGGCTGCTGCGCAGCTGGATCTCGTACATCTCGTTGAGGTCGCTGAGGTTCTTGCCCATGCGTGCGAGGCTTTCGCCCGCGCTGCGGCCGGCGTCCACGTTCTCCGTAAGGCCCACGAGGCTTTCGCTGGCCTTGGCGTAGCTGTCGCTCAGAGCGCTCACCCGCTCCGAAGCGCCTTTCAGGCTGTTGGCGTACTCGTTGGTGGCGGAAGCCGCACCGGTGATCTCGCTCATCTGCTTGGCCTGATCGCTCAGGCTGCGCATGCCGTTGCCGAGGCTCTCGATGAGCTCCGGTTCGATCTTGGCGCTCTCGAGCATGTCGTCCAGCTGCTCGGTGATCGAGCGCTGGTCCTCTTTCTTGAAGTCGTCCCCTTCGGCCCGCTCGCCGGTGGCGAGCTCGGGGTACACGAGGCTCCAATCGGGATCCTCATGCGGAGGCTCGAAGGCGGAGAACATGAAGATGATCGCTTCGGTGGAGAGACCGACGACCAGGAAGAACCCTGCCAACGGCCAGTGCTGGATCTTGAAAAGGGCGCCGACGATCACGACCGCCGCACCGATGCCGTACAACTTGGCCATGAAGTTCTTCCACTTCTTGCTGCCGGGTTTCATCTGTTGGTCCTTGCTTTTTTAGGTTGTCTGACGAGTGGTTCCTTGCTTGAGAGTGAGAATGCCCCGGGTCGAGGTTCGTAACGGAGCGGGTTACCGATCTAGAGGTCCTCGGCGTTCACGGCCTTGCCCCTACCGAGGTAGGTCAGCACGGAACGGAAGCCGATGTAGCACTTGGCGGTGTCCTGGTACTCGAAGGAGCGGGTGCCGGTCTGCAGGAAGAGGCCCACGTCCTTGAAGGAACCACCGCGCACCACCTTGCGCTTGAGCGCCGGGGCGTCGTTGGCCAGTGCATCATAGCTGTACTCCGGGTTCATGTCGTGGTCGAAATCGTACACGCTCTCATCGAACGCGGTGCTCGTCCACTCGGCCACGTTACCGGACATGTTGTAGAGGCCATAGTCGTTCGGCGAGTAGCTGTCCACCGGCACGGTATGGAAGCCGCCATCATCGGTATAGTTGCCGTTGAGGGGCTTGAAGTTCGCCAGGAAGCAGCCCTGACGGTTGCGGATGTAGGGACCGCCCCAGGGGAAGGGCGAGAGGTCCAGGCCGCCGCGCGCCGCGTACTCCCATTCGGCCTCCGTGGGCAGGCGGAAGTGGTTGATGAAGGGCTCGCCGTTGCCTTGCAGCCAAGCGTTCATCATGTTCTGGGTGCGCCATACGTTGAACGCACGGGCCTGCTGCCAGGTGATGCCCACCAGGGGATAGTCGTCGTAGGCCGGATGCCAGAAGTAGTTCTCCGTCATCGGCTCATTGTACGAGTAGGTGAAGTCGTGCACCCAGGTCAGGGTGTCGGGGAACACGTTGATCACCTCCTTGATGATGAACTTGCTCCGGTCGCTGTGCATCCGGATGGCGTTGTTGCCGCCCTTGGAGTTGGTATAGCTCAGGTCCAGGTCGCGGCCCGACTTCTTGGCGGCCTCCTTGAGGTCGATCCAGTAGTACTCGAACATCAGCTTGCGCGTGTCGATCGTCTTGCGGCGATAGAAACGTTCGCTCTCGCTGTAGTACATGTCGGCCAGGGCCTCGCGCTCCTCCTCACCGTCCCAGTTGAGGCGCTCCTTCCAGTTGATGATGGGCGGGTCGATCTCCTCGCCGAACTCGTCCTCCGTGATCACGTGCTCGCCGATGTCCTCATCGCCCAGGATGCGCTTGGCGATGGAGTCGGTGACGTACTCCACGAACTGGCGGTACTCGTTGTTGCTGATCTCCGTCTGGTCCATGTAGAACGCCTGCACGGAGACGGTCTTGGACTTGGCCACCTGCGCGTAGGGCGCGTCCTGGTCGCTGGGACCCATGGTGTAGCTGCCCAGGGGGATGTAGTTCATCCCGTAGGGATCCACCTGGTACCATGAGGGGCGGTTCTGGGCGCCGATCAATTGCCCCTCACCGCCACGACCGCAGCTGGCGAGCAGCACGATCACGGCGCAGGAATAGAGGATGGGACGTCGTTCCATTGGTCTTCCGTTTTTGCCGTTCCGTCTCGGGTCCTTGCAGGGATCTCGATCTGATGCTCGGGCAAACGAACACTTCAGCCAAGACATGCAACGGCGTTCTGGTTCCTTTTGTTACGGTCGTCTACAAGAAGCGAGGGTGGTGGTAGATCTCGATGGGGCGGGGCTTCACGATCTTGAAGCAGTAGCTCACCATCACCTCATGGCTGCCGCTGCTGTAGTTCTTGAGCTCCGAGGTCGTCACGTCATAGCTGTACCCGATGCGGGCCATGCTGTTCCCGCTGGGGAACTTGTACTGGTAGCCGATCATGGGGGCGATGGCATCCTCCGTGCGGAAGCCAACGCCCAGCCAGAACTTCTCGTCATAGAGGAACAAGGCGTTGAGGTCGACCTGGGTGGAGGTCCCGTCGCTCTTGACCAGGATGCTCGGCTGCAGGGTGTACTTCTTATCCCCCTTGATCGCCCAGTCGTAGCCGCCTTGGACGTAGTAGTGGCGGGTGTTGACGATGCTCACCGCGCTCAGGTCGGTCTCGGGCAGCTGGGTGCTGGACACCCCCAGCCAGATCTTGGGCGACTTGTAGTAGATGCCGGCGCCCAGGTCGAAGCCGGAAGCGCTTTTGCCGTTCGCAGGGATGGCTTCGTCGGTGGCCACCGGGTCCACCGCCACCCAGTCCTTGCCGAGGGTGCGGCCGGTGAGGCCGGCGTACACGCCCAGGCTCAGGATGCTCTGGCTGCCCACCCGGAAGTGGTAGGCGTAGTGCACGCGGGCCGCCGTGGTGTTCTCCTGGCCCAGCTTGTCGAAGTAGACCGACAGGCCCACCCCGCTGTTGATCTTGCTGATGGGCCCATGGACGTTCACCAAGCCGGTCTTGGGCGCACCGGTGAACCCGCTCCACTGCTGGCGCAGGAGCACGGAGGCACAGATGTCACCGGTGGTACCGGCCACGGCCGGGTTCACCGACAGGCGGTCGAACATGTATTGGGTGAACTGCGGATCCTGTTGGGCGAACGAAGCCGTGCCGACCAACACGCAGGCCACTGCGGTAATTATCCCCCTCATGCGAGTTCTCGTTGTTTGACGACGGTCCCAAGAGGTGACGACCCCCCCATGGGACCAGAGCTATCCCGCCGCCAAAATAGCAAAAAAGGTTTCCGAACTTGTTTTTCAACAATGGGCCGCCAAATGGGGATCCCAGCACGTCCCGGACATCAGGCGAGCTTCTGGAACGTGCGCCACCAGCGGTCCGGCACTTCCTCGCGGCAGGCCAATTGGTAATCGCTGTAGGCACAGGGCACCAGGTGGTGGCGCTCGAACCGGGCCTCCTGCTCGGCCTTGTAAGGCACGTCCATCCACCAGCGGTCGCTCACGCTGCTCTTGTAGAAGACCAGTTCCTGCTCGTGCCCCTTGATCGGCACGCGGAAACGGGTGAAGCGCTTGCGGTCCAGCCAGGGCAGGTCATTGGTGCGGCTGCGGAAGCCGTCGAGGAAGCACCACACCATCTGCGCCGCGAGCTGGGCGGTGGCGCCATCGGGGTCGCGGTGCGGGTCCAGCTCGTACAGGGCCACGGAGGTGATCTTCTCGCTCACCCCGGCGTAGCGCATGATCTGGCAGATCTCCTCGCCATGGAAGCCGTTGGGCCCCGGACGGGTGGTGCCGGGGGCGTCGGCGCGGCGGACGCTGCTCAGGTCCACGCTCACCGTGTCGGCATTGCGCATCACGGGCTCGGCATCGGCCATGGTGCTGCGCAGCTCGCCCAGGCGGTGCACGTCGAAGAAGAGGCGGTCCATCAGTTCGATGCCCGGCTGGTCCACCAGGTAGGTCTGGTAGCCCAGGTTGCTGTAGTTGAACAGGTAGTTGGGCTGCCGCAGCACGATGTGGCTCAGGTAGCTGGTATCGGCCAGGGCCTGCCCGGGCTCGCCCAGGTCGAACCGCGCGTCCACACAGACCAGGTTGGCCGTGCGCTCCAGCTTCTCGTAGGCGAGGTATTGCGTGTAGGTGTGCCCCTGCCCGCCGCCGAGCACGATGGGCACGATGTTCATGCGGATCAGCTCCGCCAGCGTCTCGGCCAGGGCGTGCTGGGTGTCCTGCGCGGTGTGCCCGGGGTGCAGGTCGCCCAGGTCCACGATGTTCACCCGGCCGGCCGGGAGATACAGCCGGTACAGCTCCTCGCGGATGGCATCGGGGGCGTCCACGCAGCCGCGCGGCTTGGCATGGCCGGGATCATCGAGCACCCCCAGGATGGCCACCTGCATGCCTTCCACGGAGGGCATGCCGCCGCGGGTGTGGAAGAGGGTGTTGTCGCCGAGCGAGTGCGCCGGCCATTCGGGACGGCTCTGCCCGAAGCGTTCCGAGGGTCTGAAGTAGATGCTGAAGTCCACGGCGGTCAGGCCGGTACCCCGGCAAGGGCCCGAAGTTGGGCACGTTCACGCCGGCCCCTGAGCGCCGTGCGGCCGGACGCCGAACAGCCCGCTGTTGAAAGCGTGGATCAGGCCTTCTTCCGGCGGAAGCCGCCCTTCTTGGCCGCGGCCTTCTTGGCGGGCGCGGCTTCGATGAGCTTCTGGGCCTCTTCCAGCGTCACCTCGTCCGGGGTCTTGCCCTTGGGCACGTTGGCGTTCTTCTTCCCGTCGGTGATGTACGGCCCGTAGCGGCCGTCGAGGATCTGGAGGTCGGAGCCGGGGAAGGTCTTCAGCGTCTTGGCGGCGGCGCCGGCCTGCTTGGCCTTGATGAGCTCGATGCCGCGCTCCAGCGTCACCGACGCGGGGTCTTCGCCCTTCGGGATGTTGGCGTAGAGCTTCCCGAACTTCACGAAGGGCCCGAACCGGCCGCGGCCCACCACCAGGGTCTCGCCCTCGTATTCGCCCAGGTCGCGCGTGGCGCTGGCGGCCTTCTTCAGGTCGATGAGCTCGATGGCCCGCGCCAGCTCGATGCTCAGGGGGTCGTCCTCGGCGGTGAGGCTGGCGTAGGTGGCGCCGAACTTCACGTACGGCCCGAAGCGGCCGATGCCCACGGTCACCGTCTCCCCGTCCTTCTCGCCCAGCGTGCGGGGCAGCTTGAAGAGGTCGAGCGCGTCCTGGAAGCTCACCGTGGCGATGCTCTGGTCCTTGCGGAGCGAGGCGAACTTGGGCTTCTCCTCGTCCTCGGCCTCGCCGATCTGGATCATGGGCCCGAAGCGGCCGATGCGGGCGTACACGTTGCGGCCGCTGGCCGGGTCCACCCCGAGCAGGCGGGCGCCGGTGGCCTTCTCCGCGGTCTCCTTCACCGTGCCGATGGTGGTGTGGAAGGGCTTGTAGAACCGGCCGATCATCTCGCGCCAGTCCTCCTTCCCCTCGGCGATCACGTCGAACTCCTCCTCCACGCTCGCGGTGAAGTTGAAGTCCACGATGCTGGGGAAGTGCTCCACCAGGAAGTCGTTCACCACCATGCCGATGTCGGTGGGGAAGAGCTTCTGCTTCTCCGCACCGGTGTTCTCCGTGGCGGTGGTGTCGCTGATGCGGTCGTCGGCCAGGGTGAGGATGCGGTAGGGCCGCGGCGTGCCGTCGCGGTTCTCCTTCACCACGTAGCCGCGCTTCTGCACGGTGCTGATGGTGGGCGCGTAAGTGGACGGACGGCCGATGCCGAGCTCCTCCAGCTTCTTCACCAGGCTGGCCTCCGTATAGCGCGGGGCGGGGCGGTCGAAGCGCTGCGTGGCGGTCATCTCCTGCAGCTGCAGGCCGTCGCCCTGCCGCAGGTCGGGCAGCAGGCCTTCCTGCTCGTCGCCGTCCTCGTCGTCGCGGCCTTCGAGGTACACCTTCAGGAAGCCATCGAAGAGGATCACCTCGCCGCTGGCCTGCAGGGGCTGGCCGGGACGCGAGCTGATGGCCACATGGACGACGGTCTTCTCCAGTTCGGCCTCGGCCATCTGGCTGGCGAGGGTGCGTTTCCAGATGAGGTCGTAAAGGCGTTCGGCATCGCGGTCGGCACCGGCGGTGCGCACGCGCATGTCGGTGGGGCGGATGGCCTCGTGCGCCTCCTGCGCGCCCTTGCTCTTGCTGGTGAAGCGGCGCGGCTTGCTGTAGCGGGCGCCGTACTGCTCGGTGATCTGCTCCGCGGCGGCGCCGATGGCGAGCTCGCTCAGGTTCACCGAATCGGTACGCATGTAGGTGATGCTCCCCTGCTCGTACAGCCCCTGGGCGATCCGCATGGTGCGGTCCACTCCGAAGCCGAGCTTGCGCGAAGCTTCCTGCTGCAGCGTGGAGGTGGTGAAGGGCGCCGCGGGCGAGCGCTTGCCGGGTTTCTTTTCCACCGCGTCCACCGTGTAGGTGGCGCCCACACAGCCCTGGAGGAAGTCCATGGCCTCGGCCTCGGTGGCGAAGCGGGTGGGCAGCTCGGCCTTCACCGCCGCCTTGCCCTCGGTGAGCAGCACCGCGGTCACGCGGAAGGCGCTGGTGCTCTCGAACCCGAGGATCTCGCGCTCGCGGTCCACGATAAGGCGCACGGCCACGCTCTGCACACGGCCCGCGCTCAGGCTGGGTTTCACCTTGCGCCAGAGGATGGGGCTCAGCTCATAGCCCACCAGGCGGTCCAGCACGCGGCGCGCCTGCTGGGCGTCCACCAGGTGCACGTCGATGGAGCGCGGGTTGGCGATGGCCGCCAGCACCGCCTTCTTGGTGATCTCGTTGAAGGTGATGCGCTTCACCTTGTCGTCGGGCAGCTTCAGCGCTTCCTTCAGGTGCCAGCTGATGGCCTCCCCCTCGCGGTCCTCATCGGTCGCGAGCCACACGGTGGCCGCCTTGTCCGCCTGCTTCTGCAGCTCGCTCAGCCGCGCCTTCTTGTCGTCGGGGATGATGTAGGTGGGCTCGAAGCCGTTCTCCACGTCCACGCTGAGGTCGCGCTCGGGCAGGTCGCGCACATGGCCGTAACTGCTCAGCACGGTGAAGCCTTCACCGAGGTATTGCTCGATGGTCTTCGCTTTCGCGGGCGACTCCACGATCACCAGGTCGCCGGTGCCTGCTGCCTTCTTCTTGGCCATGGGGATGGGGGCTGCGGTTCTCGGGTCGCAAAGGAAAGGGCCTGGCCCGCCGTTCCCGACCGCCCGGCCGCCCACGGCCGCCTCTTCCCCATAGGGGAAGGAAAATTTCCACGATCCCTCGGGATAAGGCCACGGGATACCTTTGGGCGTCCCCCTGCCCATGCGCACCTCCCTCCTCCTCGCCGCCGCCCTGCTGGCCGGAAGCACCGCGGCCCAGTCCGGCAGCGATCAGGCCCCTTCCGCCGCACGGACCCACCTCTCCAAGACCTACCCCGATGCGGTGGTGAAGGAGTGGAAGCGGACCACCAAGCACGTGAAGGCCGAGTTCAAGGTGAAGGGCGTGGTGTACGATGCCTACTACACCCCCGACGGGGCCTGGGTGCGCACCGAGCACGACATCCCGAAGAACGCCCTGCCCGCCACGGTGACCACCGCCTTGAAAGCGAGCGCCTATGGGAACTGGAAGGTGGACGACGTGGAGGAACATGCCACCCCGCAGTACACCCTGCTGTATAAGGTACAGGTCAAGAGCGACACCAAGGAGGCGGAGCTCTTCTTCACCCCCGACGGCAAGCTGGTGCGCCAGAAGGAGAAGGCGCGGAAGTGATCCGGCCGGAACCCACTGCTCGCTGACAGGCTGGCAGGCACGGGCGGAGGCCATGTGGTACCTTTGCGCCCCGGCCGGTGGCCGGCTCTTCCCCTATCCGGTGAGCAAACGCGTCCATATCGAGAGCTACGGCTGCCAGATGAACTTCAGCGACAGCGAGATCGTCGCGCGCATCCTGCAGGAGGACGGCTATACGGTGACGGACCGGCCGGAGGACGCCGACCTGGTGCTGCTGAACACGTGCAGCATCCGGGAGAAGGCGGAGTACACCGTGCTGCAGCGCATCAACGAGATGAAGGCCCTGAAGGCCGGCAACCCCGGCCTGAAGGTGGGCGTGCTGGGCTGCATGGCCGAGCGCATGCGGGAGGACCTGCTGGAGAAGAAGAAGGTGGTGGACCTGGTGGTGGGCCCCGACGCGTACCGCACGCTCCCGGCACTGATCGATGAGGTGGAAGGGGGCCAGCGGGCGGTGAACGTGCTGCTGAGCCGGGAGGAGACCTACGCGGAGATCGAGCCGGTGCGGTTGGGCTCCAACGGGGTGACGGCCTTCGTCACCATCATGCGGGGCTGCGACAACATGTGCGCGTTCTGCGTGGTGCCCTTCACGCGGGGACGGGAGCGCAGCCGCGACCCGCGGTCCATCGTGGCCGAATGCCGCCAGCTGGTGGACCAGGGCTACCGCGAGGTGACGCTGCTGGGCCAGAACGTGGACAGCTACCGCTGGAACGTGGACAGCCGCGGCGAGGTGAAGGACCCGGCGGAGCCGGTGACCGATTTCGCGGACCTGCTCGCCCTGGTGGCCGAAGTATCGCCCCTGCTGCGGGTGCGCTTCAGCACCAGCCACCCCAAGGACATGACCGACAAGGTGCTGGCCGTGATGGCGCGGTACCCGAACATCTGCAAGTACATCCACCTGCCGGTGCAAAGCGGCAGCAGCGACGTGCTGAAGCGGATGAACCGCAACTACGACCGGGCCTGGTACCTGGAGCGCATCGCGTCCATCCGGCGGCACATGCCCGACTGCGCCATCAGCACCGACATCATCGCGGGCTTCTGCGGCGAGACCGAGGAGGACCATCAGCTGACCCTGGAGCTGATCGACGAGGTGGACTACGACCTCGCCTTCATGTTCAAGTACAGCGAACGCCCCCGGACGCTCGCCGCGCGGAAATACCCCGACGACGTGCCCGAGGCGGTGAAGGGCCGGCGGCTGCACGAGATCGTGGAGCGGCAGAAGGGCAGCTCGGCCCGGCGCATGGCCGGCTACGTGGGGCTGGAGCAGGAGGTGCTGCTCGAAGGCGTGAGCAAGCGCAGCGCCGAGCACCTCTATGGCCGCAGCTCGCAGAACGCCGTGGTGATCGTTCCCCGCGTGCAGCACGGGCTGCGGGGAGCGGACGGCGGTCCGCGCGAGCTGCATCCGGGCGAGCTGGTGCTGGCACGGATCGTGAGCAGCACCAGCGGATCGCTCCAGGGCGAGCCGATCGAAGTAAGGACGCCCCGTGTCCCGTCCCCCGTGGACGACACCCTGAGCACATGAACGTACAACCCATCAAACAGCGGTTCGGGATCATCGGCTCGTCGCCGTTGCTGGACCGGGCCATCGAGATCGCGGCGCAAGTGGCGCCCACGGACCTCACGGTCCTGATCACCGGCGAAAGCGGCTCCGGCAAGGAGGCCATGCCGCAGATCATCCACGCCTACAGCTCGCGCAAGCACGGGCCGTACATCGCCGTGAACTGCGGCGCCATCCCCGAGGGCACCATCGACAGCGAGCTGTTCGGCCACGAGAAGGGCTCCTTCACCGGGGCGCACGAGGCGCGCAAGGGCTACTTCGAGGTGGCCAACGGGGGCACCATCTTCCTGGACGAGGTGGGCGAGCTGCCCCTGACCACGCAGGTGCGCCTGCTCCGCGTCCTGGAGACCGGCGAGTTCATCCGCGTGGGCAGCAGCAAGGCCCAGAAGACCAATGTGCGCGTGGTGGCCGCCACCAACGTGAACATGATGCAGGCGATCCAGCGGGCCACCTTCCGCGAGGACCTCTACTACCGCCTGAACACGGTGCCCATCCACGTGCCCTCGCTGCGCGAGCGCAAGGAGGACGTGTACCTGCTCTTCCGCAAGTTCGCCAGCGACAGCGCCGAGCGCTACAAGATGCCCCCGATCCAGCTGACGCCCGAGGCCCAGCGCGTGATCGCCGAGTACCGCTGGCCCGGCAACGTGCGGCAGCTGCGCAACATCACCGAACAGATCAGCGTGATCGAGCAGAAGCGCGAGATCGACGTGGCCACCCTGCGCCGATACCTGCCCGACGAGGGCTCGTTGCTGCCCGCCGTGGTGGGCCGCGCGAACGGCCCCGCCGACAACATCAACGAGCGCGACCTGGTGTTCAAGTTCCTCTACGACATGAAGAGCGACCTGAACGCCCTGAAGGAGCAGGTGCAGGCGCTGACGCACGGCCAGCCCCTGCCCGCCCCGGTGGCGGTGGCCCCGCGGTACCGCGACGAGCTCATGCTGCCCGTGCCGGGCGCCCCGGCCGGCACCGTGAGCATCCGCATGCCGGGCGAGGTGGACGACCACGAGGACGTGGAGCACACCGAGGTGGAGGAATCCCTCAGCCTGGAGGACAAGGAGAAGGAGCTCATCCGCAAGGCGCTGGCGAAGCACCGCGGCAAGCGCAAGAAGGCCGCCCAGGAGCTCGGCATCAGCGAGCGCACGCTGTACCGCAAGATCAAGGAGTGGGACATCAAGTGAACCGGGCGCTGGGCATGGCGCTGGCGCTGCTGCTGGCCGGCTGCCATGTGAACTACTCGCTCAGCGGGGGCACCATCCCTCCCGGGGCGAAGACCCTCAGCGTGGCCCTGTTCGAGGCGCGCGCACCGCTGTGCACCCCGCAGAGCGCCCAGGCCTTCACCGAGGGCCTCCGCGACCTGATGCAGGCCCAGACCCCCCTGGACCTGGTGGCGCGGGAGGGCGACGTGCAGTACGAAGGCACGGTGACCGGCTATGACGTGCAGCCGGTGGCCATCCAGGCCAGCGAGACCGCGGCGATGAACCGGCTCACCATCACGGTGAGCGTGCACTACACCAACAAGCTGGAGCCCAAGGCCAATACCGACCTTTCGCTCTCCCGCTTCGCGGACTACCCCAGCACGCAGGACCTCTCCACGGTGGAGGAAGGCTTGGTGCGCGACATCAGCAAGCAGCTGGCGCAGGATATCTTCGACCGCACGCTCGGCAATTGGTGAGGTGGACCGGCCGACGAGCGAGCGCAAGGAACCAGCACCCGACCCTCTGACCTGAGCCCCTGATCGACCATGGACCGCGAACGGCTGGCACGGCTGCTGGAAGAGCCCTCCCGGGTGGCCCGGGAGGACCTGAGCGACCTGCGCGCCATGGCCGAGCGCTTCCCGTGGTTCAGCGGCGCGCAGCTGCTCCTGGCCGTGGGCGAGCATGCCGCGGGCGATATGCGCTTCGATGAGCGGCTGCAGGCGACAGCGGCCCACCTGCCCTCCCGCGCCATGCTGTTCGATGCGGTGCATGCCCCGGCCCCGCCGCCCTTGACCATCGTGCGGGACGAGCCGGTGCGGCCGCCCACGGAACGGACCACCATCGTGCCACCGCCGCGCCCCGCGCCACCGCCTACCCCTCCCGCATCCGTCGAGGCCCGCGCAGCGGACGTGATCGCAGCACCCGCCCCACCTCCGGAGGTGGTCCCGGTGACGGAAGAGCAGGTAGCCGTGGAGCCCATGGCCGTCCTGCCCATCGTGCCGATGCCAGTGGAGCCGGTCGCCGACCCGGTGCCGGACACGGCCCCCGAAGCGCCGCCGGGACCGGAAGAGGCCGCCCCTGCAGCGGAGCCGCTCCCCGCCGATCCCCTGGACCTCCAGATCCGGCTGGCCGCGGCGGCCAGCGGCTACGACCTGACCCGCCTGGCCCCCGCACCGCCCCCGCCGGCGCCTGCCCTGCCGCTTGCCCCACTTCCGGCCGCAGCCGCACCTTTGGCACCGGCATC
>JAFDZF010000120.1 GCA_018267055.1 Bacteroidota bacterium | reverse complement strand
GGGCACCAAGCCCCTGACCCTCGCCGACGGCAGCGAACGGAAGTTCCTCCAGGACGGCGACACGGTGGTGATGCGCGGGCATGCGGAGAAGGACGGCGTGCGCATCGGCTTCGGCGAAGTGAGCGGGAAGATCCTGCCGGCTTCCTAACACGCTCCGACCGGATGCGCAGCCTCAAGCCACTAGCCTCCAGCCGCGAGCTTGACATCGGGACCAAGCTCGCGGCTGGAGGCTAGTGGCTTGAGGCATACGAAAGACGAGCACCCCAGGCCGTATTTTTGGGCCCGATGTCCACACCCCCGCCGGCCCCCGTGATCGACCTGGAGCAGGAGAAGGACGAGATCCTGGGCCGCTACCGGGGCCTCCTCCGCGCCATCCCCGGCGACCGCAACGCCGAAAGCACCCGCACCATCCGCAAGGCCTTCAACATCGCGTTGGAGGCCCACAAGGACCAGCGCCGCAAGAGCGGCGAGCCCTACATCTACCACCCCATCGCGGTGGCACGCATCTGCGCGGAGGAGATCGGCCTGGGCACCACCAGCGTGGTGGCGGCCCTGCTGCACGACACGGTGGAGGACACCGACCTCACCCTGGAGGAGGTGAAGGACATGTTCGGTCCCACGGTGGCCACCATCATCGATGGCCTCACCAAGATCAGCGGGGTGAACTGGCAGACCGACAGCATGCAGGCGGAGAACTTCCGCAAGGTGCTGCTCACCCTCGCGCAGGACGTCCGCGTGATCCTGATCAAGCTGGCCGACCGGCTGCACAACATGCGCACGCTGGACAGCATGGCGCGCGACAAGCAGTTGAAGATCGCCAGCGAGACGCTTTTCCTCTATGCCCCGCTGGCGCATCGGCTGGGCCTGTACAACATCAAGAGCGAGCTGGAGGACCTCTCGCTCAAGTTCAAGGAGCCGGAGATCTACCAGGAGATCGAGCAGAAGCTGAAGAAGGGCGAGGCCGTGCGCAAGCGCTTCATCAGCCGGTTCACGCTGCCCATCCGCGAGGCGCTGGACCGCGAGGGCTTCACCTACGAGATCAAGGGGCGGCCCAAGAGCATCCACAGCATCTACAACAAGATGCTGAAGAAGCACGTGAGCTTCGAGGAGGTCTACGACGTGTTCGCCATCCGCATCATCGTGGAGAGCAAGCAGGAGCTGGAGAAGGCCGACTGCTGGAAGGTGTACTCCATCGTCACCGACTTCTACCAGCCCAGCCCCGACCGGCTGCGCGACTGGATCAGCCTGCCGAAGGCCAACGGCTATGAGAGCCTGCACACCACGGTGATGAGCCCCGGCGGCCGCTGGGTGGAGGTGCAGATCCGCAGCCGCCGCATGGACGAGATCGCCGAGATGGGCCTGGCGGCGCACTACCGCTACAAGAACGAGGAGGACCACGCCAACGCGCTGGACAACATGCTGAACAAGATCCGCGAGATGCTCGCGGACCCCGGCAGCAACGCGCTGGACTTCGTGAACGACTTCAAGCTGAACCTGTTCAGCGACGAGATCATGGTCTTCACGCCCAAGGGCGAGATGCGCAACCTCCCCGCCGGCGCCACGGCGCTGGACTTCGCCTTCGATATCCACAGCCAAGTGGGCCGCCAGTGCATCGGGGCCAAGGTGAACCACAAGCTGGTGCCGCTGAGCCAGCCCCTGCGCAACGGCGACCAGATCGAGATCATCACCAGCCGCAAGCAGCAGCCCAAGGAGGACTGGCTGAACTACGTGGTCACCGCCAAGGCCCGCCACAAGATCAAGCAGGCGCTGCGCGAGCAGAAGAAGAAGCTGAGCGGCGTGGGGCGCGAGGCCGTGCAGCAGAAGCTGCGGGCCTGGGGCGCCAAGGCCGACATGCAGAACATCCGGGCGCTGATGGAGCATTTCCACGCCTCCTCCCTGCCCGACCTGTACTGGCAGATCGCCCGCGGACGGCACGACCTGGAGGCGCTGGGCAGCCCGACGGTGAAGAACGGCCGGCTGGTGCTGCCCAAGGTGAAGCGTACCGAGGACGAGCGCACGCTGGAAGAGGTGGTGAAGGAGATCCGCGGCACCGAGGGGGGCGCCCTCACCCTCGGCGACGACCTGCAGCGCATCGATTACAAGCTCTCGCCCTGCTGCAACCCCATCCCGGGCGACGACGTGTTCGGCTTCATCACCCCCAACGAAGGCATCCGCATCCACCGGGTGAACTGCCCCAACGCGGTGCAACTGATGAGCAACTTCGCCTACCGCATCGTGAAGGCGCGGTGGAAGGGCAAGGACAGCGTGGAGTTCCTCGCCGGCATCACCTTCAGCGGCATCGACGCGGTGGGCCTGGTGAACAAGATCACCACCATCATCAGCCATGAACACAACGTGAACATGCGCTCGATCAGCTTCGAGAGCAACGACGGCATCTTCGAGGGCAAGGTGATGGCCTATGTGCACGACGCCGAGCACCTGCGCTCGCTCATGGACAAGCTGCGGCGCGTCCGCGGCGTCCGCCTGGTGGAGCGGATCGATCATTAGGAAGCCGCAAGCCGAGCCCCGGACGGGGATCGAGCGCACGGCTGGGGGCCTGCGGCCTGAAGCCCCCGGAGAGCACCCGGCCGGCCGCATCCATCAAGCCGTGGACATACGGGAAAATGAGCGCATGGGCGCACGCCCGCATGCCCTAACTTCGCGGACGCCATGATGGCCCCGGACATCCAACAGAACGTCCAACGGATCTTCAGCGAGTACCTCGAGAAGCAGGGGCACCGCAAAACACCGGAGCGGTTCGCCATCCTCACCGAGATCTACACCCAGGACGGCCACTTCGACATCGAGCGGCTGTACACCCGGATGAAGCACAAGAAGTACCGGGTGAGCCGTGCCACGCTGTACAACACCATGGACCTGCTGCTGGATTGCAGCCTGGTGCGCAAGCACCAGTTCGGCACCGACCGGGCCCAGTTCGAGCGGGCGCACAGTTTCCGCCAGCACGACCATGTGATCTGCACGGGCTGCCACCGCGTAATGGAGTTCTGCGACCCTCGCATCCAAAACATCCGCGGCACCGTGGCCGAGGTGATGGGCTTCGAGGTGAGCCACCATGCGCTCCACATCTATGGGCTCTGCCCCGATTGCCGGAACGAACGAGACACCAAATGACCACGACCACCGACCGCCCCCCCTTCGGCCTGAGCGTCAGCGACCGTGACGGCGCCAAGGTCTTCCACCTGAAAGGCCGCCTGATGGACCAGCAGCAGGCCGACCACCTGATGCAGGTGCTGGACGACAACCTGACCGGCAACGATCGCACGAACGTGGTGCTCGACATGAACGAGCTGCTCTACATGAACAGCACGGGACTGAACATCATGATCAGCGTGCTCACCCGCACCCGCAAGGCCGGGGGCGAAGTGCTGCTCTCCGGCCTCTCCACCGGCGTGCGCCAGCTCTTCATCGTGACCAAGCTCGACACGGTGTTCCCCATCACGGCATCGGTGGACGAGGCCCTGGCCAAGCTGCGCGCCTGACCGCCATGGCCGCTCAAGTGGACGTGCTGCTCGGCGCCCAATGGGGCGATGAGGGCAAGGGCAAGGTGGTGGACGTCATCGCGCCCGACTACCAGGTGATCGCCCGCTTCCAGGGCGGGCCCAACGCGGGCCATACCCTGATCTTCGACGGGAAGAAGCACGTGCTGCACACCATCCCCAGCGGGGTCTTCCGCCCCGGCGTATGGAACCTGGTGGGCAACGGCGTGGTCATCGACCCGGTGACCTTCATGCGCGAGATCGCCGCGCTGGAAGCTTCCGGCGTGGACGTGCGCGAGCGCCTGCTCATCAGCCGCCGCGCCCACATCATCCTGCCCACGCACCGCGCGCTCGACGCGGCCAGCGAGGCCGAGAAAGGCCAGGAGAAGATCGGCAGCACCCTCAAGGGCATCGGTCCCACCTACATGGACAAGACCGGCCGCAATGGGCTCCGCATGGGCGACCTCGAGCGGCCCGACCTGATGGACCGCTACCGGACGCTGGTGAAGAAGCACGAGCGCCTGCTCGGCCTCTACGACCACCACGCCGACCGCACGGCCGACGAAGCGGCCTGGGCCGAGGCCGTGAAGGCCATGCGCAGCTTCCGCCTGGTGGACAGCGAGCATTGGCTGGACGAACAGCTCCGCGCCGGCAAGCGCGTGCTGGCGGAGGGCGCCCAAGGCACCTTGCTCGACATCGACTTCGGCACCTATCCCTTCGTCACCTCCAGTAACACCATCAGCGCCGGCGCCTGCACCGGGCTGGGCGTGCCCCCCGGCCGCATCGGCAAGGTGATCGGCATCTTCAAGGCCTACAGCACCCGCGTGGGCAGCGGCCCCTTCCCCACCGAGCTGCACGACGACCTGGGCGAACGCATCCGCCAGGCCGGCAACGAGTTCGGCAGCACCACCGGCCGCCCGCGCCGCTGCGGCTGGCTGGACCTGCCCGCGCTCCGCTATGCCGTGATGATCAATGGCATCACCGAGCTGGCCATGATGAAGGCCGATGTGCTCAGCGGCCTGGACCACGTGCAGGTGTGCACCGCCTACCGCGTCGACGGCACGGTGACCGACCGGCTCCCCTACGACGTCACCACGGGCATCACGCCGGTGTATACCGAGCTGGCCGGCTGGGGCGCACTGGACGCCGGACGCGAGCTGCCTGCCGAGACCGAGGCCTACATCGCCTTCATCGAACGGGCCGTGGGCGTGCCTGTCCGCATCGTGTCCGTGGGCCCCGATCGCGCCCACACGCTGGTGCGCACCGCCGCCCTGGCCGGCTGATCGATCGCATCGCCGATGCGCAAGCGCCGGAACGAAGGCCCGCCCGCCCCGTTCGTCCTGCCCGCTGACGTGCGCCGCCTCCTGGGCGACGAAGCCGACCGGCTGCTCGATGCCCTGCAGCGGCCCTCGCCCACCAGCATCCGCCTGAACCCGGCCAAAGGCGCGGCACGCACAGGCCGGCCCATCCCTTGGTGCGCCACGGGGCGGTACCTGGACGAGCGGCCGGTGTTCACCCTCGACCCCTTGCTGCACGCCGGTACGTACTACGTGCAGGAAGCCTCCAGCATGCTGTTGGAACAGGCCGTGAAAGCCTGCGCGCCGCCGCCGGACGCCCGCGTGCTCGACCTCTGTTCCGCCCCCGGCGGCAAGGGCACCCACCTGGCCGCCCTGCTGGACCCCGAGGCCCTGCTCGTCTGCAATGAGCCCGTACGCGCGCGGCAGCACGCGCTACAGGAGAACCTTTGGAAATGGGGACGGCCGGACGTGGTGGTCACCGGCAGCGTACCGCAGGACCTCGCCGCGCTCGGGCCCTTCTTCGACCTCATCGTGGTGGACGCCCCCTGTTCCGGTGAGGGCATGTTCCGCAAGGATGCTTTCGCCCGCGCCCAGTGGAGCGAACGGCTCGTGGAGCGCTGCGCCTTGCAGCAGCGGGGGATCGTGGACGCGGCATGGAACGCCCTGGCGCCCGGCGGCTGCCTGATCTACAGCACCTGCACGTGGGAGGAGCGCGAGAACGAGCAGCAGGTACGGCACCTGCTCGACCAAGGGGGCGTGTTCGTGCCCTTGCCGATCGACCCCGCCTGGGGCGTAGTGGCCACGGCCGCGGGCTACCGCTGCTATCCGCACCGGCTGGAGGGCGAAGGCTTCTTCATCGCCGTCGTCCGCAAGCCGGGCGAACGGTCCCCACGTCCGGCCGAACGCGTGGCCCCCGCCGCGACCATCCCGGAGGTGCATGCCTGGCTGCCTCCCGGAACAAGCCTCACGCCCGCGGCGGATGGAACGCTCCATGCCGTGGCGGCCCGATGGGCCGGCAGTGTGGACCGGCTCGGGGCGCATCTGCACGTGCTCTCCCCGGGCATCCCAGTGGCCGTGCAGAAAGGCGGTGCCTGGCGGCCGCATCCCGCACTGGCCTTGAGCACCATGCGCATCACCGAGGCGTTCCCCAAGCTCGACCTGGACCTGAAGGGAGCCCTGCGGTACCTGCGTGGTGAGGCCCTGGAGGCCGACGCCGCGGAAGGCATCACGCTGGTATGCCATGCGGGGCACGGCCTCGGCTGGGCGAGCGGTGCCGGACGGCGGTGGAACAACGGCTGGCCCGCTCCTTGGAGGATCCGCATGCGGTGATCGCCGGAAGGCCGTCGGTGTACAGCGGATTAATTTGCACGCTTCGCCCATGTTCGACCGCTTCCTCGACTGGTTCGAACGCCACAAGTTCGGCGTGGTGGGCACCCTCATGCTGCACACGTTCCTCCTGTTCGGCTTCGCCATGAGCAAGCTGGCGGGCGACAAGCACATCGTGGCCCCGCCGCCACTGGAGCTGGAGCTGCAAGCCCCGCCCCCCGAGCTCACGCCCGAGGAACAGCAACAGCAGGAACAGCTGGCGGCCCAGAACGTGCAGAACCGGGTCAGCGACATCAACGCGGACCCCGAACGCTCACTGTCGCGCTCGGCACGCGAACGCATCTCCGACAACGTGGAGCAGGACCTGAAGGCGATGGAGCAGGCCGAGTTCCAGCGCCTGGCCGAGGAGCGCACGGCCGAAGGACGCGACATCGTGGTGCCCACGCTGGACCCGAGCAAGTTCGACAAGCGCAACTACATGCAGGAGAAGGCCGTGCCGGTGAAGGTGGAAGGCAACGTGACCGTCAAGATCGACGTGCCGGGGCGCACCAACCTCGCGGTGGAGATGCCCGCATACCTCTGCAAGGGCCGCGGCCAGGTGCGGGTGCGCATCGCGGTGGACGCATCTGGAGCGGTGACCAAGGCCGATGTGGACCCCGCAGGCACCAATACCACCGATGATTGCCTGGTGGGCCATGCGCTGTCCAGCGCGAACGGCGCCCGCTTCGCCGGTGCATCCGTGTCCCGGTCGCCCGGCACCATCACGTACACCTTCCTGGCCCAATAGCAGCGCTCGCCCGAGCCGGCCCGCTGACCGGAAGCTCGCCCGGAGCGGAGGCGTCCGGATACTCGCACCCTCTGCGAGAACGGCAAGGTGCTCCAAGCTGGATAAGTCAATTAGTCACTTATTCATGATCAAATCGGCCATTTTGTCATAATATTTCCCTCGGCATTTCCTTCGCAGAGGGCGGCGCGACATCCAAGTCGACCCAACACGAAACACCATGACCATCGTCAAACATCGCCCGCACGGAACGTTGGTGACCCCGTTCCACGACCTCTTCAACGGCTTCTTCGGCCGCGACATCGCCCAGTTCCAGGGCAGTGATGACCTCTACCGCAGCATACCCCGCGTGAACATCGTGGAGGGTGCCGACGGCTTCCACCTGCACCTGCTGGCCCCCGGCTTCACGAAGGAGGACCTGAAGCTGAACGTGGAGGACCTCACCCTCACGATCAGCGCCGAGAAGAAGCAGGAGGGCCTGGAGGAGAACGCCCGCTGGACGCGCCGCGAATTCGGCCACAGCGCCTTCAAGCGCAGCTTCCGCCTGCCGGACAATGTGAAGGTGGACGCCATCAGCGCCGAGCATGTGAACGGCGTCCTCCACGTCACCATTCCCAAAGCGGAGGAGAGCAAACCCAAGAGCGTGACCATCTCCATCGGCTGATCCCGCTCCCATCCCAGGAAAAAGCCCCGTTCATCGGGGCTTTTTCCGTTCCGTCGAAGGGGTGGAACCCGCCTCCGGCCGCCGGCGTAGCCAGGGGGCACATCCCTCCCGACATGCCGCGTACCGCCCTCGAATACAGCAAGGAGATCCTGGAGAAGATCAGCTTCGCCGACCGCACCACGTTCCGCAAGGAGCTGCGCAAGGCCTTCCGGCGCCTGGTACCGGAGGAGCGCGACGAGCTCAAGCGGTGGTTCCGCTCGACCTGCGTGTGCCGCATCCCCTACGCTGCTGCGCCGGCGGTGGGCTTCAGTTGAAGTGCTTGCTGTCCCAGGCGTCGGTGCTGAACTGCCCGAAGAAGGCGAACCAGCTGAACACGGTGAAGCTGGCGGCCACCATGCAGGTCCAAGCCAGGGCCAGCAGGCGGTGCATGCCCCACCAGCCCGCATCGGGCACGTTGGTGAGCACCGACGTGGGCAGCAGCGCGGCCCCCAGCATGGCGAGCAGCAGGACGGAAACGGCCAAGCGCAGCGGATCGCGCAGCGGCCAGGTGAGCAGGGCACGGTACCAGCGGAGGTCGCCGCCCCATTTGTGCACGAGGTAGTAATGCTCCTTGCCCACGGGCACGAAGAGCAGCGGGTCCGCGTCGCTGTCGCACAGGGTGAAGCGGCTGGCGGGCGCCATCACCTTGAACCCGCGCAACGGCCCTTCGGCCCGGGCCTCCAGCCGCCGCAGCTCGTACAGCGCACGGGGCGGCAGTTCCCCCTGGTAGCGGCCGGCGTCCAGGAAGCGCAGGCGGTAGCGGATGCACAGGCGGCGGATGCTGCCGACGTGGAACACGCGGTCGGGATCGAGGCGGGCGATGCGGTTGACGCCGTCGCGCATGGAGGTGCGGCGCGCGTCGGAGCGCACGACCGCCCGCAGGATGTCGTCCTTCTTCTGTTCCTCCTCGAGGATGCCATGCACTTCCTGTAGGAAGCGCTCCTGCCCCATCAACAGCCGCTGCAAGCGTTCGTCGTTGGCGTGGATCATGGCATCGGCGGGCTACATCATCCCTCGCTCTGGCCGCCCTGGCTGATGGCCTCCACCTCGCCGGCATCGAGCCAGCCCTGCGCACGCACGTGGGCGGGCGCATCGGCGGCGATGCTGCTCATCACCTGGCGGTCCGGCATCATCAGGCGGCAGCTGGCCGCGAGCTGCATGGGCTCATGGTACGAGCCCTTCTCGATCACCACGTTCCACATGCTGTCGAAGGGCAGCACGAACCGGATGGGCGACTCCTCGAAGCGGCCGCCGAAGAACGAGTGGGTCTTGCCCTTCTTGTACTTCTTGAACTCGGACGCCGTCATGAACTTCACCTTGGTGGGCTGGTCGATCTCCACCTCGATGATCTCCTTCTTCTTGGCCTGGAACTGCTTGTACAGGAACCTCATGATGCCTCTATTCCTTGGTGAGGGCTAAGATAGCGCGGTACCCGGGGGCCGTCACGGGCGGCCGCTAAAGTTTCACACTGAGGACGGGGAACGTCGTGTGGTTCACGATGTCCTCGGTGAGGCTTCCGTTCACCACATGGAAGAACCCGGTGCGCCCGTGGGTGGCCATGGCGATCATGTCCGCGTCGATGCCGCGGGAGAAGTTCAGGATGCCCTCCTCGATGCTGAGGTCGTTGTAGATGGTGGTGGTGAACTTGCGCAGCTCGTGGCGCTGGAGGAAGGCGTCGATGGCCTTGTAGGTGTCCTCGCTGCGCTCGAAGTTCTTCGGCGTATTGATCTTCACCAGGTGCACCTTGGGCTGGAAGAGCTCCACCACGGGCAGGAAGGCCTCGAACTTCTCCACGTCCGCGGCGGTGAAGTTGGAAGCGAACACCAGGTCCTTCACCTCGAAGTCGTCCACGTGGTGCTTGATCACCAGCACGGGCATGGGCGCGATGCGGACGATCTTCTGCGTATTGGAGCCCACCACCCCGCGCAGGCCGCGGGCGCCGTGGCTGCCCATCACCACCAGGTCCATCCTGGCCAGCCGCTCGTTGCGGAACATGTCCGTGATGGACATCTGGCGGAGCAGGAACTTCTTCAGTTCCACTCCCTGCAGGAAGGGGAAGGACGGCACCTGCTCCAGCTTGGCCTCGATGCCGTCGCGCACCTTCTGGTTGCTCGTGTGGAAGTCCGTCATCTGATCGTACACGTGCACGATGTCGATGCACGCGCCGGTGAGGCGGGCGATCTTGGCGGCCACGCGCAGCGCATCGGTGGCGCATTCGGAGAAATCATACGGGACGAGTATGTTCTGGATGGCCATGGGGTGGAGGTTACGCTTCGGTCTGAAGTTAATACGCGCAAAGGCCGGGGCAAGTGCGTGGCGTGGCCTTCCACGGCCGGACGACTTCGCTACATTCGTCCGCCATCATGGAGCCGATCGACCTGCCGTCCACGGACAAGACCCCGTCGGTCCTGTTCGACCCCTCGCGCGGCGTGCTGGAGATCAGGGGATGCTCTATCCACGAGAACGCCGACCGGTTCTACCGCCCGCTGCTGGACCAGGTGGAACAGTACGCACAGCGGCCCGCGAAGCACACCGTGGTGCGGATCGCGCTCAGCTACTTCAACTCGAGCAGCGCCAAGTACGTGCTGGACCTGCTGAAGCTGCTCGATGAGGCCCACGCCGGCGGCACGGGCAAGGTGGTGCTGGAGTGGTACTACGATGCCGACGACCTCGACATGCAGGAGGCCGGCCATGACTACCAGATGCTGCTGGAGATGCCGGTGAAGATGGTGCGGAACTGAGCCGTCCGCCCCGGCCGATCGGTGCTGCGGCTACCGTTCGTTGAAGCGGTCCTTCCAGATCCGCTCGTCCACGCTCCGGCCGTCCTTGAAGTAGAAGACCTGCCCCCAGGTGTGCGAGACGCGCTTGTACACCACCCGCTGGCCACCGTCGTCCACGGCACGCTCCACCACGATGGCATTGCCTTCGCGGTAGGTGCGCTCTTCCATGGCGATGGGCGGCGGCTCCGGGGGACGCTCCGGCTCCGACCTGGGGGGGTGCACCTGGGACCGGGATGACCCGCCCACCGCCGGATGCTCCACCGGCTTGGCCGGAGGAGATTGCACGGGCGGCGCAGCGGGGCGCTCCACCACGGGCGGGGCCGCGGGCGGTGGCTCCGCAGGTGCGGACGGGGGCTGTGGGGCCGGCTCAGCCGCGGCGGTCGTGGCAGGAGCGGCTTCGGCCTGGCGCTTCAGCAGTGCCTTCAGGTCCTGGATCTTCACCTTCGGATACACGTTGTACGGCCGCAGCTCGCGCGCCTGCTCGTAGGCGGCCAGCGCATCTTCGTACCGCTTGTCCTGGAAAGCGCGTTCCGCTTCCTGCATGCGGGTCTGGTAGGCCTGGTCGGCGGCGGCCTCCTCGGTCTCCTTGGCCGCGATGCGCGAGCGTTCCTTCGCCGTGAGCTTGGGGAAATCCTTCGTCAGGCTGCCTTCCTGGGCAAAGGCCTCCCCACCGGCCGCCAGCAGCAGCCCGGTCATGAGCGAGCGAACAAACCCGGGGACCGCCGTGTTCATGGGGTGGAGCAACGAAGATGCGCAATGAGCTCCGGAAAAGCGCCCACTGCGACGACCCGTGTACGTATTTTCGTCCACCCCCGTTACATGTCCGGTAGGGCCGACCTTCCGCGTCGCCGCCGGCGTTGACGCTTCCGCCTCACCAATCCGAACCCCCACACCATGAAGACCATCCTGAAGGCGTTCGCCGCCACCGTCGTGCTGTTGCAAGCCTGCCAGAGCGACCCCACCCAGAGCGAACAGTACAAGCATTTGGAAGAGGACAAGGTGCGCGTGAGCGAGGAGAGCTCCATGAAGGACTCCACCATCAACGACATGTTCGGCGCGTTCAACCGCGTGAGCGAGAACCTGCGCGCCATCCGCGAGAAGCAGGGGCTGCTGAACAAGGGCGGCAAGGGCGTGGAGAGCGGCCAGAACATGGAGCAGAGCATCGTGGCCGACCTGCGCGCCATCGATTCGCTGCTGGCCGAGAACAAGAAGATCATCGCCCGGATGAAGAAGAGCTCGGCCGCCCAGGGCTCCAAGCTCTCCGAGCTGGAGAAGAGCATCGCCGAACTGGAGCGCTCCGTGGGCGAGAAGGACACCGAGATCGGCTCGCTCAAGGAACAGCTGAGCAGCACCAACGCCTCGCTCGCCAGCATGATCCAGATGTACCAGGACAAGGAGCAGCTGGCCAACATGCAGAAGTCCGAGCTGAACACGGCCTACTACTGCGTGGGCACGCAGAAGGAGCTCAAGGAGAACCACATCCTCACCAAGGAAGGCGGCGTGATCGGGATCGGCGGCGTGAACAGGCTGAACACGAAGGACCTGAACATGTCCTACTTCAAGCAGATCGACGTCACGCAGACGACGGTGATCCCCGTGAACGCGAAGAAGGCGAAGGTGGTCACCTCCCACCCCGCCGGCAGCTATGAGCTCGTGGGCACCGGCAAGGTGGACAACCTCACCATCAAGGACACCACCGCCTTCTGGAGCGTGTCGAAGCTCCTCGTGATCCAGGCGGATTGACCGCCATCCCCAGGAACGGAAGAGGGCCGCGATGATCGCGGCCCTCTTCCGTTCGGGAGGTATCGGGTGCGCCTTACTTGGCCGGTGCGGGAGCGCTTTCGGCATGCGCGCCCTTGCCGGCGCAGCAACCGGGCTTGCCGGCGGCCGCGGCCCCATGGCCACCGCCCGCGCAGCAACCCTTGCCTGAGGAGGCGGAGGCGCTGCACATCTGCCATTTGCCGGCGGCCTTCAGGGCGTCCAGCTTCTTTCCCTGCTCGGCATTGAGCAGGCCCTTCACCTGCGCGTAGGTGCTTTCGGAGAGCTTCTCCAGCGAGGGCTTGTTCTTCTCCGCATCGGCCGTACGGAGCGAGGCGGCCTTCTCCTCCGCGGACACGAGCAGGTGCTCCACCTCGGCGGCCTGCTTGGTGTCCAGGCCGAGCTCGGTGGTCAGCAGGGAGGCCTGGGCCTTGGCCGTCGCCTGGGCATCGGCCTTGGTGTCCGAGGCGGCGACAGCCGTGCCATGGGCGGAAGCGGACTGGGCGTAAGTGGCCGTGGCGGCGCAGAGGACCAGCGCAGCGGCAAGAAGTCGCATGTTCATCAGCGAATGGGGTTTTGGGTCGCCGCAAGATAGGACTGCCGGAGGCGCCCCCTGATCGCGACCGACAAGGAGCGATTGCGTTCCTCAGCTTCCGCGCACTCCGCGCACCTGGCGCTCGATGGCGTCCCACATCCCGGGCTCTATCTGGTCGAGCATGTTGAACTGCCCGGCCCCCTTGAGCCATTCACCGCCGTCGATGGTGACCACTTCGCCGTTGATGAACCCGCTGTAGGGCGAGATCAGGTACGCGGCCAGGTCGGCCAGTTCCTGGTGCGTGCCCACGCGGCCCAGCGGCACCCGCTTGGCGAAGGAGAAGCGCTCCATCATCTCGCCGGGCAGCAGGCGGTCCCAGGCCCCCTTGGTGGGGAACGGTCCCGGTGCGATGGCGTTGTGGCGGATGCCGTAACGGGCCCACTCCACGGCCAGGGAGCGCGTCAGGGCCAGCACGCCGGCCTTGGCGCACGCGCTGGGCACCACGTAGCAGCTGCCGGTCCAGGCGTACGTGGTGGTGATGTTCAGCACGGCCTTGCCGGTCTCCCCTTTCGCGATCCAGTGCTTGCCGAAGGCGAGCGTGCAGTTCACCGTGCCCTGGAGCACGATGCCGATGATGGTCTCGAAGGCCTTCGGGCTGAGCCGCTCGGTGGGGCTGATGAAGTTGCCGGCCGCATTGTTCAGCAGGGCGTCCACGGTGCCGAACCGCTCCACCGCGGTGGCCACCAGCCGGTCCACGTCCAGGTGGCTGCGCACGTCGCAGGCCACGGGGAGCACCGTTCCGCCGGTCTCCGCCTCCAGCTCCTTCGCGGTGCGCTCGAGCACGTCCAGCTTGCGGCTGGTGATGCACACCGAAGCGCCGAGCCGCAGGAAATACGTGGCCATGCTGCGGCCCAGGCCGGTGCCACCACCGGTGACCACGATCGTGCGGCCTTTCAAGGCGTCCTCGCGCAGCATGCCGGTGGACGTGTCCATGGGTTCAGGGGGCATTGGTGCGGGGCGCGGGATGCGCATCCTTCTTGTCCATCGGGGCGTTCGGGGCCTGCACGGGCGCCTTCTGCGCAGGCTGGCCCTTGCACGAGGCGGCCATCAGCTGCTCCACCTCGTCGCCGTAGAGGGCGGTGAAGCCGTAGTCCAGCGCCTGCCGGAAGTAAGGACAGGCCTTGGCGGCGTCGCCCCGCTCCAGGGCGATCACTCCGAGATTGCGGTACACGAAGGGGTTGAACACCTTCCGGCGGCGCGCCCGCTCGATGTCGGCGATGCCCTTCTCCGTCTGGCCCAGTTTGTACCAGCTCCAGCCGCGGTTGTTGAAGGCGTAGCTGTAGTTCGGGTTCAGCTTCAGTGCGCGGTCGTAGTCCGCGATGGCGGCCTGATGATGGCCGAAGTAGGCCTGGCCGTAGTAGCCGCGGCTGTTGTAGTTCACCGGGTCCTCGGGCCCCAGGGCCACGGCCCGGTCCAGCTCCTGGCGTGCCAGCAGGCTGTCGCCCATCAGGGCGGCGCATTCACCTTTCACGCGGTGCAGGCGCGCAGTGGAAGGCCCGTCGCCCGCAGTGGCCAGGGCCTCGTCGATGGAGCGCATCGCCGCGGGATGGTCCTTGCGCAGCACGTACACCTGGGCCAGCTGGTAGCGCACATCGGGCGAGGGCGCCACGGCCAGCACCTGTTGCAGGTGGACGGCGGCGCTGTCGAAGCCGCCCTGCCCCTGCTCCGCCAGGGCCAGCTGGAAGAGCCCGTCGGCGTTCCCCGGAAAAGCGACGAGGGCGGTGCGCGCGTCCTTCTCGGCCTTCTCGTGCTCCCCGATGCGGTTCCAGGCATCGGCGCGGATGGCATAGAACACCGGGTCCGGCGTGCCGCCCAGGCGGGCGTCGCAGATGCGCAGGGCCTTGTAGGCCTTGCCCCGGGCCAGCAGCGCACGGGCGGTCCGCTCCTGCTTCAGGCTCTTGGCATCACGGGCCTGGGCCGCGGCGAAGGTCACCGAAAGGAAGAGCAGGGCGAGCGTGGTCCAGCGCATGGCGACGAAGATACCCGCGGACCGAGGGAATAACTTCGCCGCTCCGCCGCCCGTCGGCAGGCCGATCCACTCCGCATGCGCCTGGAATACCCCGCCAAAGTGCTGCTCGCCTGGGGCGAGGCGATCACGGGGAACACGGCGCTCCGCGACTGGCTCATCAAGAACGGCTACCCCGAGCTGGGCCTCTTCACCTTCGCCCTGCGGCTGAAGCCCGACGCCCGCAAGTGGCTCATGGACAACGGCCACCCCCACCTCATGGCGCTGATCGCCGGGATCGAGGGCGACCGGAAGGCGCTGGACTGGCTGGAGCGCAACAACATGCCCGTGCTGAAGGAGATGGCGCTCATCGGCGATGGCGACCGGGAGGCCTTCGACCGGCTGATGGCCCAGGGGCACCGGGAGCTCGCGGTGGTGGCCAGCAAGATGTACCAGGTGAAGCGAGCCATCGACGAGGACCACAACGACCCGCACAAGTACGCCCGGGACTGACGCCGGGATCCCCAGGATCCCCGCCGAAGGTCGGGCCGCATCGCAGCGCATGGCGCATCTTCACGGCATGCCATCCCCCCGACGCATCGGCCTGTTGCTGGCCGGCACCGCCCTCCTGGCGCTGGCCTGCAAGAAGGACGAGGAGGCCCCGGAGGGGCCCTCCGGACCGGATGGCCCGACGCCGCTGACCGTGTCGCTGCCCCCATGGGTCATCGATTCGCTGGGCCCGATGCCCCAGCCCGCGGACAACCCGCTCACCGTGGAAGGTGTGGCCCTGGGCCGGCGCCTCTTCCATGAAGCGATGCTCTCCGACAATGGAACGATGAGCTGCGCCACCTGCCACGTGCAGGCCAATGCCTTCAGCGATCCGCGGCGCTTCAGTCTGGGCACCAACGGCGCCGTGGGCACGCGCAACGCCATGGCCATCGTGGGGCTGGCCTGGTCGCAGAACCTCTTCTGGGACGGCCGCCGGCACACGCTGGAAGGACAGGCGCACGACCCGGTGACCAACCCGATCGAGATGCGCAACACCTGGCCGGTGGTGGTGCAGCGGCTGCAGGCCGACGACGCCTATGTGGACCGCTTCGAGGCGGCCTTCGGCACGCGCACCATCGACAGCACCCTGGTGGTGAAGGCCATCGCGCAGTTCGAGCGTACGATGGTGTCCTTCGGCTCGCGGTTCGACCGCTACTACTACGGCGGTGATGCCACGGCGCTGGACGCGCAGGAGCTGGCCGGCATGGCGCTCTTCACCGGCATGGGCAACTGCGTGGCCTGCCACACCTTCGGGCTGATGAGCGACGACCAGCTGCGCAACAACGGCGTGGACAACCCGGCGGTGGACCCGGGGCTGGGCGGCGTCACGGGGCAGCCGCAGGACATCGGCAAGTTCAAGGTGCCCACCCTGCGCAACATCGCCGTGTCGGGGCCTTACATGCACGACGGCCGCTTCAACACGCTCTTCGACGTGGTCACGTTCTACGGCGGGCACGTGCAGGCCGGCACGCCCAACCTGGACCATGCGATGACCCCGCTGGTCGGCATGGGCAATTTCACCGGGGAACAGAAGGAGCAGCTGGTCGCCTTCCTGAACACCTTCACGGACGAGGCCTTCCTCACCGACCCGGCGTTCAGCGCGCCCTAGCTCATTCGTCCGGCAGGTCCGGGTCGCCCTCGTCGTCGTCCGAGAGCACCGAGCTCAGCACGTCGCCGAAGCGGAACGAGGCCGTCAACGTGGAGCGGCCGATGCGGCTGTGCTCCGCGAGCCCATGGAGGATGAACTCGCGCCATATCGGGCGGTCCTCCTCCGGGATGTCCCCGGGATACAGGGAAAGCAGCTCGTTCAGCCCCTGCACGGCCGCCAGCGCGGTCCGGTAGGCCTTGGCGTCGCCGTCGAGCAGCAGGTCGGTCTCCTGCTCATTGAACCATTCCACCACGGAGGCGTAGGGATCCGGCCGGCCCTGGGCCTTGCGTGAGCGCGCGGGATCGGGGAACAGCTCAGAGAACGTATTGCGCAGCGCCAGGCCCAGCAGGTGCAGGGCCACCTTCTCGGGTCCCTCCTGCTCGCCCTCGTACACCAGCTCGATCTTGCCCGTGATGGCGGGCACCACCGCGAAGAGGTCGCCGATGCGGGCCGTGGTGGTGTCCTCCCCGTTGCGCAGGGCGCGGCGCTCGGCGGCGCTCACCACGCTCTCGAGCGCGCTGATGGTAAGCCGTGCACTGACGCCGCTCTTCTGGTCCACGTACTCGCTCTGCCGCGCCTCCACCGCGATGCGCTCGATGAGCACGCGCACCAGGTCGGGCACGCGGACGCGCTCCTGCTGGGCCTTCGGCGAGCGGGCCTCCTGCCCGGTGATCCGCATGCCCAGCTCGATGGTGGGCGGGTAGTGCGTGAGGATCTGGCTCTGGATGCGGTCCTTCAGCGGGGTGATGATGGCGCCGCGGTTGGTGTAGTCCTCGGGGTTGGCGGTGAAGACGAACTGGATGTCCAGCGGCAGGCGCAGCTGGAAGCCACGGATCTGCACGTCGCCCTCCTGCAGGATGTTGAAGAGCGACACCTGGATGCGCGGCTGGAGGTCGGGCAGCTCGTTGATGACGAAGATGCCGCGGTTGCTGCGGGGCACCAGCCCGAAATGGATCACGCGCTCATCGCTGTAGTCCAGCTTCAGGTTGGCGGCCTTGATGGGGTCACTGTCGCCGATGAGGTCGGCCACGGTGACGTCGGGCGTGGCCAGCTTCTCGGTGTAGCGCTGGTCGCGGTGCAGCCAGGCGATGGGCGTGGCATCGCCCTGCGCGGCGATCAGCTCCTTCGCATAGCGGGAGAGCGGCGCGAGGGGATCGTCGTTCAGCTCGCTGCCGGCCACCACGGGGATCCGTTCGTCCAGCAGGCCCACGAGCGCGCGCGCCATGCGGGTCTTGGCCTGGCCGCGCAGCCCCAGCAGGTTGATGCTGTGCCCCGCCAGGATGGCCCGCTCGAGCGCGGGCAGCACCGTGTGCTCATAGCCGTGGATGCCGTCGAAGAGCGCGCGGCCCGCGCGGATGCGGGCGATGAGGTTGGCGCGCAGCTCCTCCTTGATCGAGCGGGGCCGGTAGCCGCTCTGCTTCAGTTCGCCGAGGGTCGTCGGAAGGGTCATGCGTCGTGGGGTGGTCGGTCCCGGGAGCACCGGGCGCCAGGGGGATGGGATCAGGAGGCTTTTCGTCCGCTGTCGTGGTCGCGGAAGACCATATCGGCCAATCCTTTCAGGCCGGTGTAGAATGCGCGGCCCTGGTTGGCCTCGGTGAACCGCTCGATGAAGCGCTGCAGGTAGGGGTCCTGCGCGATCATGAACGTGGTGATGGGGATGCCCGCTTTCCGTGCGCGCACCGCCGCGTCCAGCGTGCGGCCCACGATCAGGTCGTCCAGGCCCACGCTGTTCATGTAGTACTCGCCGTCCCGCTTGATGCAGCTGGGCTTGCCGTCGGTGATCATCACGATGCGGCGGTTGCGCAGCTTGCGGCGCCGCAGGATGTCCATCGCGAGCTCGAGCCCGGCCACGGTGTTGGTGTGGAAGGGCCCGACCTGCAGGTAGGGCAGGTCGCGCAGGTCCACCTGCCAGGCGTCGTTGCCGAACACCACGATGTCGAGCGTGTCCTTCGGGTAGCGGCGCGCGATCAGCTCGGCCAGCGCCATGGCCACCTTCTTCGCCGGCGTGATGCGGTCCTCGCCATAGAGCACCATGCTGTGGCTGATGTCGAGCATCAGCACGGTGGCGCAGGCGCTCTGGTGCTCGGTCTCCACCACCTCCAGGTCGTCCTCGCTCAGCCGCAGCTCATCGATGCCGCCGCGCTGCTGGGCATTGCGGATGCTGTCGGTCATCGCCACCTGCTCGATGCGGTCGCCGAAGCGGTAGCCCCGCCGGTCGCTGGTGGATTCGTCGCCCTGCCCGGAACGCCGGAGCCCGTGGTCGCCGCGGTCGCTCTTCTTCAGCTGGCCGAACACCTGGTCCAGCGCGCGCTGGCGGATCAGCTGTTCGCCCTTTGCCGTAAGGCCCGTGCCCGGCCCGCGCGTGGGGCGGTCGCCGATGATGCCGTGCCTGCGCAGGTCGTCCGTGAAGTCCTTCAGGGTGTAGCCCTCCGGGAACAGGCCGCGCTCCTCGTCGATCTGCCGCATCCAGTCCAGCGCCTCGTCCACGTCACCGCTGGTGTGGGTGAGCAGCTCGAGGAAAAGGGGAAGAAGCCGTTCGAAGGGGCCGCGATCGTCCCGGGGCAGAACGTATTTCGCGAAGCGGACACCGAGCATGGGCGGTACAAAAGTAGCGCCGCGTGCACGGGGTCCTCGGTCGGCGGTCGTCCTACTCCAGCACCACCTGGCGCGTGCCGCGCTGGCCGTGGTCATCCGTCACCCGCAGCAGGTACACGCCGGCGGCCAGGCCCGACACGTCCATGTCCGCCCGCTGGATCCCCGCGACCCGGGTGCCGATGGCGACCGAACGCACGGCCTGACCCGTGGCATCGAACAGGTCGATCGCCCCGCTCCGCGCACCGGCCAGGCCGAAGACCACGCTCAAGCGGTCGTGCGCCGGCACGGGGAACACGTCCACCCCGATCTCCTGCCACTTCGCGTCCTCCACCCCCACCGACGCCTCGGAGAGGTAGTTCAGCGCCTGCGTTTGCTGCACCGGCACATCGTCGACGGACAGGGTGAAATCGGTCGCGTTCAACAGGTAGATGCTCAGCCCCGGGCGGTAGAAGAACACGTTCGAGACCACGGAATGGTAGTCGCTTCCGTTGAAGAGGTCGTGGGCATCGGTGGTCACCTTCACCTTGAGCACGTTGTGCACCGTGCCCCAGGGCAGCACGAGGTCGCCGTAGCCATCGGCCGCGAAGGTCTCCACCCCGTTGCTGGTCACCGGCTGACCCTGCACCTCATAGACGGAGACGTAAGGGTCGGTGAACGCCGTATTGTACGTGCAGGGATAGGGCAGGCTGATGTATTCATCGGTGTAATGGACCACGATGTCGCTCGCGGGGAGGTAGGCCCCGTTCGCATAGAGCCCATCCGCATCGATGCGCATGAAATCCACCTGCCCGGGCGATACCCAGGCGAGGTCGGCATCCAGGAAGAGCGCACCGGCGGAGGTGCTGGACGGGTCCACCATGGTCACGCCCAGGGTGCCGCCATCACCGGCGTCGGTCAGGTCCCAGGTGACGTTCTCCCCCGAGGCCGTGATGAGCATGTAGTTGCCGATCACGAACGTATAGGCTTGCCCGATGTGCGGCGCATCGGCCGCGGTCATCGTCGGCTGGGCGAGCAGCGGTGCGGTCAGCAGGATGAACGGGAGCGGGAGTAGAAATGATGGTTGCATGGGACGGGTGATGGATGCCTGAAAATAACCGGATCGCAGGTGCGAACGCCCTGGAGGGGATGACCGGAACGTCCATGGGAAGAGCGGTATCCCGATGGCCCCACAACAAAAAGCCCCGGCACGCGGCCGGGGCTTTTCCGTCGAGAGCAGGTCGGATCAGCGCGCGATGGAAAGGCGCTGCATGCTGTGCGCCCCTTGGGCATCGGTCAGCGTCACCTGGTAGAGGCCCGGCCGGAGCGCGCCCACGTCGAGGCGTTCCCGCTGCATCGAGGCGCTGCGGCTACCGAGGTCCTTCCGCAGGACCACCGCCCCGCGCACGTCGGTCACCTCCACCATCATGCGCGCCGTGCCCAGCGTGAGGTAGGTCAGGTCCACCGCCGTGTTCGCGGGGTTGGGGAAGAGCGACAGGCCGAAGGCATCGGCGGTGCGGTCGCTGGTGCCCAGGGCCGCATCGTCCAGCCATTCGATGCCCGACGTGGTCTGGTTCACATTGATGGACGAGGTGAGGGTATCGCCATAGACCCGTACCACGGGGGCCTTGAGGAACGGGGTGTAGTAGGCGTACTCCGTGCGCTTGTGGGTCACGGTGATGGGAAGGCCCGGGTTGAAGGTGGTGGTCTCGCTTACGCGGGTACGCACACGGAGCACGTGCGTGATGGAGCCGCCGGGCAGGTGCACATGGCCCGTCGCGTCGGCCACGCCGGTGACGCTGCCCGAGCGCACCGCCGGGTTGCCATCGATGTTGAAGGTGCCGGCGATGGCATCCGTCCAGGTGTCGGCATAGGCCAGGGGCAGCTTCAGCTCCAGGGCCCCGTCGCTGAAGGCCGCCTCCACCGTATAGGTGCCGAGGTAGACGCGTCGCTCACCCACCTTCTCCAGGCCCGTCGCCGTGTTCCGGTAGAAAAGGGTGTCCGGACCGCCCGTGGTCACCGCCATCTGGGCCGTGGGGAAGGCCGCAGGGTTCGAGTAGGCCGAGGGGGAGATCCAGCTGTAGGTGGCCGTGCCGGTGCCCACGAGCGACTGGTAATCGAACAGCTGGTCGGGACCTGCGGCAGGGGGGGCCGCGTAGGCCGCCGTGTGCACGAGGAAGGACGAGCCGACCACCGGCACATTGCCGGGCGAGGAAAGGGACTGCGCGCCGGCCAGCGAGGCCAGCGTGCCCAGGGCCGGGAGCAGGGCGTAACGGTTCCAGGTCATTTCAGGTGTGTTTGATGCAAAGTAAGACAACCACCTTGGGCGGATCGCTGCCTTTTCCCGTACCGGCGCGCGCGCTTTTGTCCTCTCTTTGCGCCACCCTTGAAGCTTCAACGATGCGGTACAGCGTGAGCGAGATCACCGAGATCATCCATGACCGGCGGACCATCCAGCCGAAGGACTACACCCCGCGCGAGGTCCAGCGCGACATCATCGACCGGGTGCTGGGCAATGCGGTATGGGCGCCGAGCCACGGCATGACCCAGCCCTGGCGCTTCACGGTGTTCACCGGGGCCGGGCGCGAGCGCCTCTCCCACTTCCTCGGCGAGGAATACCGCCGGCTGACCCCGCCGGAGAAGTTCCTGCAGAAGAAGTACGAGAACCACACCCAACGGCCACTGCAGAGCTCCGTGGCCATCGCGCTCGGCCTCGCCCGCGATCCCAATCGGAAGATCCCGCTGCTCGAGGAGCAGCTGTCGGTGGCCTGCGCGGTGCAGAACATGCACCTCACCTGCACGGCCTACGGCCTCGGCGGCTTCTGGAGCACGGGGGCGGCCATCACCGGCACGGGCATGCGCGACTTCCTGGGGCTCGGCGAAGAGGACCAGTGCCTCGGCCTGTTCTACATCGGCTATCCTGCCATCGAGTGGCCCAAGGGCTACCGCAAGCCGCTGCCCGACTTCGTGCGGTACGTGGGCGAGTAGCATCCGCCGGGCCGGCGGAATATGGCCTACACCTTCCTCCGCATGATCGGGCGCGCATCGCTGTGGCGGCCGGCCTCGTGGAAGCCCGCGTCCAGGAAGGCCTGGAGGAGGCCCGTCCAGGCGAAGGCCGCAGGCATCCGGTCGCTGTAGGGCCGCACGGGATAGCCTTCCAGCCAGCGGCCACCCCGGCTCCTCACGTATGCGGCCGCCGCATGCAGCAGCTCCACCATCAGCCCCTGGCGGCGATGGTCCTTGCGCACGTAGAAGCAGGTGATGGACCACACGTCCACGTCGTCGAGGGGCTTGAGCACGCGGGAGCGTTCCAGCGCGGGGAAGGCCGCACGCGGGCCTACCGAGCACCAGCCGACGGCCCGGTCGTCGCCGGGGGCGAAGAGCAGCACGCCGGGCGAAGGGTCCTGCGCAGCGATGCGCTTGAAGGCGGCGCGGTTCTCCTCCCCCTGGCCCTCCTCGAACGCCTTGCGCGAGGGCGACCGCCACACCATGCACCAGCATCCGCCGCAGGCCCCGCGGGGCCCGAAAAGCTCCTCCAGCACGCCCCAGTCGCGCGCGGTGAGCGGCCGCCAGGCATAGGTGGACCGCGTCGGCATGGGTTGAAGCTAGTGTTCCCCGACCGACCGCGGGCTCATTCCGCCACGGGCCGTTCGAAGATCGAAGCGCGGTCGCGCGGGCGGTCCGCCGCGTTCCACACGAAGCCCTTCAGGCGCAGCTCATCGGGCGGCGCTTTCGCCAGGGGATAGAGCGTGGCATCGGGCTGGGTGATGAAGGTGATGGCCTCCACCTCCCCGCTGTCCAGGGCCACCACGATGCGGCTGCAATCCGCCCGGTTCAAGCCCACGAGCCGTTCCACCTCCTCCTTCTTCTCCCGGGCGAAATAGGCCGTGCGGCAGTTGCCGTCCGCGATGAGCTGCTTCAGGGCGTCCGCGTGGAAGAAGCCCGTGAGCGTGGTGCCGGTGACCTGGTCGAAATGCACGGAATCCGCCTGCGCGGAGAGGAAGGCATCGCCGTCCACGAACAGGCGGTGGGCACGGCCGTCGCGCAGGGTGATGCGGATCAGGCGGCCGCTGATCTGGTCCTTGCCGCTCCACAGGAAGGGCGAGGCGATGAGGCTAATCAAGCTGTCGCGTTCCACGTAGGTCATCGTATCGCACACGCCCTGCAGGTCGTCCTTGAAGAAGCGCACCCCGCGCCGCGCGACGATCCGGCGGCCGGCGCTGCTGTCCTGGAAGGCGAAGAGCGTATCGGCGTGCAGGTGCAGCGAGTCCTCGCCCATCCGCATCACCAGCTCGGCCCGGCCGGTCACCGTGGAGCGTCGGTCGTGCTGCAGGTAGCGGCCGCGGTCGCCGCGGACCAGGAGGTCGTTGGCCGTGTCGATCACCGCCACATGGCCCCAGGCCAGCCCTTCGCCGGAGCGGCGGTCGTAGTGCAGGCTGTCACCGCGCAGCTCCTGCCCTTCGCTCACGATCCGGGCCGCGCGGGTGAAGCGTCCGCGCTCCGTGCGGGTGTCGTAGCTGCCGCGCTCGCACCACATGCGCGCCTCGCCCTGGGTGATGCGCGTGGGCCCGAGGAAATCGGCGATGCCCGTGGTGGTGGTGTAGTGCAGAGTGTCGGCCTCGATGCGCCGCTCGGGATGGTCCAGCACCACGTCGCCGCTGAAGATGAAGCGGTGCGCGCCGGCGATGTACGAGCCATTGCGGCTGGTGAGGGTGTTGCCGTCGCGGGTGCCCACGATGCGGGCGCCGGTGGTGTACACGGCGGTGTTCGCACGCAGGTCGTAGGTGAGCGCGTCGGTGGTGAGCTCCATGCCCGGATCGCGCAGGTGCACATCACCGGTGATCACCGCCCGGCGGTCATGGCCCGTATAGGTCAAGCGCTCACCGGTGATCGTCAGCGTATCGCCCTGCTGGATGCGCACGCGGCCATAGGCCTCCACGTGCTCGTCCTCGAACAGGTAGGCGCTGTCGCATTGCATCACCGCGTCCTGGTGCTTGAAGCGCACGTTGCCGAGCAGGCGCTGTGCACCCTTCGCCAGCTTGTCGTCGTATTCCCAGCGGTCGGCGTTGAGGATCTCGATGCGGGCGCCTTCCCGCGCGGTGCTTTGCGCGGAGGATGTTCCCCCGCCGAACAGGCCCAGGAGCACGACGGCCCAACGGAACAGAGCGAAGCAGCGCGCCATCGGTGCAGGCATCCCAGCGAAGATCGGGCCAAGGGCCTGCCGCCCGGCGGTCACGGCTTCGCGGGAGCGGCCTTCCTGGCCTGGTGCCGCTGGTTCAGGCCGCCCACCACGTCCGCGGTGATGTCCAGCCCCTTGTTGCCCACCCAGATCTGGCCGCCTTCCTGGATGCTGAAGATGTAGTCGAAGCGGGCCGTCCTGTTGTACTCCTCCAGGTAGTTCTGGATCTCCAGGGTGATCGTCTGCAGCATGTGCATCTGCATCTCGTCCAGGCGGTCCTGCGAATCGGAGCGCAGCTGCTGGATGCGGGCACCGAGCTTGTCCAGCTCCTCCTTGTCGGCGCTCAGCTCGGCCTGGGTGCTGTAGGTGTGGTCCTTGTTCATCAGCTCGGCATAGCGCGCCTGGGCCTTCTGCATCTCTTTCTGCAGGTCGCCCTCCAGCCGACGGCCCTCGTTGCGCACGCGGTCCGCGCTCTCCTTCACCAGCTCGAAGCGCGACTGCACCGAGTCCATGAAGAAGAAGGCGATGCGGCCGCTGCGCAGCCCGGCGGTGTCGCGGGGCACCACCACGGCCTTCACGGACGTGTCGCCCAAGAGAACGGAGGAGGGACCGGCATCCGCCGAGGCTTTCGGCCGTACGGCCATCCAGATGAACGCGCCGCTGAGGAGCACGTTCCATATGACCAGCAGCACCAGGGACCTCTTCGACATGGGGGTGGGAAAAAGGAAGGCGCGAAGTTAGCCTTCGCGCCTTCCCCGCCCCAGGGCGGTCAATGCTGCACCACGAAGCGGGCCGTGGCGAGGCGGTCGCTCGTCCGTACCCGCAACAGGTAGGGGCCATCGGGCAGGGCCTGCGTATCCAGCCGCAGGGTGCCCGGGGCCGTTCCCATCCGTTCCACGGGAACGCGGGCGCCCCGTGCGTCGAAGACCTCCACCTCCATGCGCCCGGCGGGAAGCCCGGCGACCCGCAGCTCGTCCCGCACCGGGTTGGGCGCAAGGGTGACGTCCACGCGCAGGAGGTCCTCCAGGCCCTCCACCACGTCGATGGAGAAGCAGGTGCTGTCGTTCTCGTCGTGCTCATCATCGGCCAGGGAGGTCCACACGCACAGGTCGCCGGTGGCCGTGGCGGAGGGCTGCAACTGCTGGGTGAAGCTGAAGAGCGCCGAGGCACCGGGGATGATGGCCGGTCCCGTGTAGGTCTGGGAGGTGACGGGGCCGCCGGCGAACCGGTAGTTCACCGGCACATTCGTGAGGGCGAGGTTGCCGTAGTTGCGGATCAGCGTCGTCACCGTGGTGGGCTGCGAGACCGTCTGCCCTGGCGAGATACCCACCACGCCCGAGCAGCCCGCATCGTGGAACGGGGTCTGCTCCACACGCAGGCCCAGGTGGAAGTCCGCGATGTCGCGGTCGCGGTAGGCCGCCCACACGCCCTGCAGCACCTCATAGCTCTGCAGCGAGAAGGGCTCCTGGACGTCCTGGGCGATGCTGACGTCGGGCGCCATCATGTACCACTCCACGTACAGGCCGCCGCTGGTGACGAGCAAGGGGGCCGTGGTGGGGTACACGTGGTCGCCGGTCTGCCCGTTCGCGGCGGGCACCATCACGCTGTCGAGCAGGGTGCCGGGCGCGCCGCCGGGGCCGTCGTCGTCGTACACCTTCATGGTGAAGGCCGCATTGCCGAAGTTGCTCGCGATGCGGATGGTGGTGCCGGTGACCTGGCAGGGATGGAAGGGGGGCAGGATGTAGGCCCCCACCCCACCGTTGCCGCCGTTCCAGCCGATGCCGATACCGTCGTCCCCGTTCGCCGCCCAGTCCACGGTCATCACGTTCTGGGTCACGTCGTACGCGTCCACCTCCCGCGTCAAGGTGTTGTTCGCCGACACGAACTCATCGGTGATGCCCGTCACGGACACCACGTGCCGGTAGGTGCCCGGGCCGGAGGGGACGAACGAGGTGGTGAGCGGCAGCTGGTAGCTCTGCCCGGCATAGAGCGCGGGCACGGCCACCGTCTCGGTCACCATGGTCTGGCCGGCCGCGTTCAGCACACGGCTGGTGGCGGAGAACCCGTCGAGGTCCTGGTTGCCGGTGTTGCGCACCACGGCCGCCAGCGGCAGGGTGCCGTTCACGGGCAGGGAGATGCCCCGCGTGCCGTCGGCCCCGGCCCAGGTCACCGATGCGTCCCGCACGTCCAGCAGGGGATCGGCGGGGTTGTAGAAGCGCACCGCATAGCCCGCCGCCGGGTACAGGCTGGCCGTGCGCTGCAGCCCGATGTCGCCGGTCAGGCTCTCGATGCCGATGAAGGGGCCATTGCTCGACGAGAAGCCCGTGGTGGACTGGTACTGCACGGTGATGGTGCTGTCCGTCTTGTCGATGATGAACTGGAACGTGTTGCTGCCGGTGTAGCCCGGCGCGCTGACGGACCAGAACGGCACGTCGATGTACGACACGATGGTGCGCGCGAAGTCATCATCGATGAAGCAGCGCGCGGGGTTGTTCGCACCGAGGAAGGTGAGGTCCGTCATGAACCCCGCGATGTAGTTGTTGGTGCCGCCGGCCTGCGGGATGGAGGGGAAGTCCGCCGCGATGTTGCCGGCGTTGAAGGCCAGGTAGCCGTTGCTGCCCACCCACAGCAGCTTCTCGCTGTACCAGTAGAAGGGGGCGTCGCCTTCCAGGATGTAGGGGCCCACCGTGTTGTCGTCGCCGAAGCCGAAGAGCTGGAGGCCGGTGGTGGTGATGTCGACCCAGTCGTACACGGGGCCGTCCGGTTCATCGCTGTCCTTCCAGCGGTAGCCGTACTGGTCGGGGCCGCCGGAGGCGGCGAAGAGCGGTGCGGCGAGCAGGAACAGGAGCGAAGAGGGTACTGTTCTTTCCATGGCGCAACGGTTGGAACCACAAGATAACCGGGCGACGCATGCCGCCGCCGGACCGTTGCATGGGCCGATCAGAGGCTCATCAGCTCCTTGAAGCGGGCGGCCTGCCGGCGGCTCACCTCCACCACTTCGCCGGTGGTGAGCTTGCAGTTGAGCCCCCCGCTGAACCACGGCTCGATCTTGTCCACCCACCGCAGATTGATGATCTGCTTGCGGTTCGCGCGGAAGAACACGTGCGGGTCCAGCTTCTTCTCCAGGTTGTTCAGCGAGCGCAGCACCAGGGGCTTCTGGTCGGCGAAGCGCACCCGCACGTAGTTGCCCTCGCTCTCGAAGAGGCGCACGTCCTTCAGCGTCACGAACCAGCAGCGCTCACCGTCCTTGAGGAAGATCTGGTCCTCGAGGTGCAGCACCTCGCGCTGGTGCCCGTCGCCGAGGCGGGGCAGCTTGGCGATGGCCGCATCGAGCCGGGAGGGATCGATGGGCTTCACCAGGTAGTCGAGGGCGTTCACCTGGAAGGCGTGCACCGCATGCTCATCGTAGGCGGTGACGAAGATGACGTGGGGCGCAAGGTCCAGGGCCTCCAGCAGCTGGAAGCCATCGCGGCCGGGCATGTTGATGTCCAGGAACAGCAGGTCGGGCTTCAGCTCGGCGATGCGCTGCTCGGCCTCGTCGGCATTGGCGGCCTCCCCCACCACCTCCACGTGGTCGTAGCGCTCCAGCAGGCCGGACAGCTCCTTGCGGGCCAAGCGTTCATCGTCGATGATCAGTGCTTTCATGGTCTTTGGGTGCGGGTGCCGGGGGTCAAGGTCTCTCGTTCACCGGAGGCGGGGATCTCCAGTTCGGTGACCACCATGCCGTCGCTGTTATGGATGTGGAGCATGGCCTGCTCGCCGTAGATGCGCTCCAGGCGCTCGCGCGTGTTGCGCAGGCCGATGCCGGTGCCTTCCACCTGGCCGGGAACGAACAGGCCGGTATTGCGGACGCTCAGCACCAGGCCGTTCACCCCGCGTTGTGCGCTGATGAAGACCTCACCGCCTTCGGTCCGCTTGGCGATGCCGTGGCGCACGGCGTTCTCCACCAGGGTCTGCAGCATCATCGGCGGCACGGGCTCTCGCTCCAGGGCGGGGTCGATGTCGAACGATACGCGCAGCCGTTCCTCGAAGCGCATGGATTCCAGCGCGAGGTAGGCCTTCACCATATCGATCTCCTCGCCCAGGGGCACGGTGCGGCGCTTCACGGTGGCCATGGCGTTGCGCAGGATGGCGCTGAGCTGGGTGATGGCCTGCTTGGCGCGGGCGGGGTCCTCGTCGATCAGCGCCCGGATGCCGTTGAGCGCGTTGAACATGAAGTGCGGGTTCAGCTGGCTGCGCAGGTTGGCCAGCTGGGTGTCGCGGTTGGCGGTCTCCAGGCGCAACGCGCGGATCTCTTCGCCCCGGCTGCGGATGAAGTAGTGGTAGGCCGCATAGGCGATGGACCAGATGAAGAGCAGCAGGGCCCAGCTGAGCACGAACTCGAGCAGGCGGGCGGGGCGGCCGTTCAGGACGGGCTCCACATCGGGGAAGCCCACGTCGTGCAGGGCGGCCTGCAGGAGGCCGGTGATGCCCCCGAGCACCAGGGCCGCGAAGGCCAGGCGGGGGATGAAGGCCCCGATGGGCAGATCGATCCACCTGAGCTTCAGGATGATGGCACGGAACAGATGGCTGCTGCCGAGGCCGATCGCCAGGGTGAAGAGCAGCAGCTGGCCGCTTTCCCGGGTGTAGGTGCCGTTCACCCAGGTGAGGAAGCCGAACAACCCCGCATAGAGGCCCCAGGCCACCACCTGGGTGCACCAGTAGACCAGCAGGCGGCGCGACCGGGTGGACATGGCGCCAAATTACCCGCCGGGCCCTGCGCCGCAGCCCCCGTTCCATGAGCGGCGGCACAGGCGGGGCGGGCGGAAGGATATCTTGCCCGGCAGCACGGATGAACTTCCTGGGGCATTTGTACGTATCGGGAGAGGACCCGCTCGTGATAACGGGCAATTTCATGGCCGACAGCGTGAAGGGGCGCGACCTGTCCCGCTACGCCGAAGGCCTGCAACACGGCATCCGTTTGCACCGCGCCATCGATACCTACACCGACAACCACCCCCTCACCCTCCGTGGGCGGGAGCGGCTGCGGGCGCATTGCGGCAAGTACGCCGGGGTGGCGCTGGACCTGTTCTATGACCACGGCCTGGCCAGCCAGTGGGACCGGCTGTCGGCCACGCCCCTGCCGGTGTACGCCCAGCGCATGTACGCCCTGCTCACGGCGCACGCCCACCTGATGCCCGACGCCACCCAGCGCATGCTGCCCTACATGGTGCGCGGCGACTGGCTGACGTCCTATGCCACCATCGGCGGCATCGGCCGCGCCCTGAGCGGACTGGCCGCGCGCGTGCCCAGCGGCGGCGCGCTCGCCGGCGCCGAAACCGTGCTCGAACGACACTTGGACGCGTTCCGCGAGGAATGCCTGCTCTTCCTGACCGACCTGTTGCACCATATCACCCACATCCATGGGAAAAGGTGAGATCATCGGTACAGGGGTCTTCGCCCTGTTGTTCGGCCTGGTGTTCATGGGCGAACGCCAGGCACCCGCAGACCCGCACGAGGGGCGCCGCGTCTGGGCGCGTCCCCTGGTCATGCGCGACCTGGCCAGCATCAAGCAGGACACGGTGCGCGTGCTCGTGCTCCGCGACCCGCTGAGCTGGGAGAGCCGCCCCGGGGCACAGACCGGGCTGGAATGGGACCTGCTGCGGCGTTTCGCCAAACAGGAGCACCTGCCCATCAAGGCCGTCCCCGTGGACGACCCCGACACGATGCTGCTGATGCTGCAGCAGGGCCGCGGCGACGTGATGGCCGCGCAGCTCACGCCCGACGGCTGGGCCGCGCGGTACGTGAAGTGCAGCAAGCCCTACCGCCAGGTGGCCTCGGTGAAGGCGGGCCCACGCTCCAACGGCGCCCAGCGCAAGAAGAAGGACCCGGCCCCGCCTCCCCGGCCGAACGACACCCTCATCGTAAGCCGCTGGTCGCCTTTCCTCGACTCGCTCGGCCACCTGCTGGTGGGCGACAGCACCTGGACCTTCGCGGTGGACAGCGGGCTGCCGGAGGAAGTGCTGGCCTGCGCCGCCATCGGACAGTGTTCCACGGTGCTCACCAGCGACGCCACGGCGTCCATGGAGGCGAAGCGGCTGCCGCTGGTCGACTTCAAGCCGCGTGAAGGCCGCTCCGTGCCCCTGGTGTTCGCCGTGCGCACCAACGCCCCCAAGCTGCTGAACGCGCTGGACACCTGGCTGGCCCGGCCGCAGGAGAAAGAGGCGCGGGAAGCCACCATCGCCACGTACGATAACGGCCTGGGCGCCCGCGGACCGGTGCGCTCCTTCAAGGCCCTGGCCCTGGGGACCGACACGATCTCGCCCTACGACAGCCTCTTCCAGGTGCATGCCGACAGCCTGGCCTGGGACTGGAAACTGCTGGCAGCGGTGGCCTACAAGGAATCCCGCTTCGACACGGCGGCCATCTCCCACAAGGGGGCCGGCGGCCTCATGCAGATGATGCCGGCCACCGCGGCCATGATGGGCGTGGAGCGCTCCGGCGGAGTGAACAGCCACATCCGGGGGGCCTCGCGCTACCTCGCGGAGCTGGATGACATCTGGAAGCGCAGCGTGCCCAACCCCGACCAGCGGCTGAAGTTCGTGCTGGCCTCGTACAACGCCGGTCCCGGCCACATCATGGACGCCCAGCGCCTGGCGAAGGACCTGGACCTGGACCCGCACCGCTGGGACGGCAACGTGGAGCGCGCCCTGGTGCTGCTGAACCGCCCCCGCTTCTTCACGCTTCCCTTCGTGAAGACCGGCGTATGCCGTGGGCAGGACACCTATTGGTACGTCCGCGACGTGGTGACCCTCTTCGGCTGGCTGCGGGGCCACGCCACGGCGTAGGCTCCATCGGGTGGGCCCATCCCGGGCGTGCATGGCGTCCGCGCCCGGCTAACTTGGCAGGGATCCCCCTGTTGCGCCATGACCCGTTCGATCGCCTTCGCCGCGTGCGCGTTCAGCCTGTTCGCGTCCGCCCAGCACCCCACCCTGCCCCATACGCTCGCCCCCTGGGAGCTGGAGCGCATCCCCGCCTACCGCGACAGCCGGGCCGGGCTGCAGCGTGGCATCCAGGAGCCGCCCGCTTTCCCCGTGCGCACCATGGCCGAGTGGGAGGAGATCCAGACGCTGGTGATCTGCTGGACCGACTACCCCGGCGTGCTGAAGCAGATCGTGCGCTACGCCAAGGACGAATGCGAGGTGCTGATCGTGTGCGATGATCCGGCGGCGGTGACCGCGACCCTGGAGGACGGCAGCAACGGCGGCCCCCTGCCCGACCTGGCGAACATCACTTTCATGCAGGCGCCGTTCAACAGCATCTGGATGCGCGACTACGGCGCGGAGACGATCTACCGCAACGAGGTGGACACGCTGATGCTGCTGGACTGGATCTACAACCGTCCCCGCCCCGACGACGATGTGCTGCCCGACGCCATCGCGGCGCACAAGGGCATCCCGATCTACAGCACCACCCAGGCACCGAACGACCTGGTGCACACCGGCGGCAACTTCATGTGCGACGGGGCCGGCACCGCCTTCAGCAGCAACCTGGTGCTGGACGAGAACGGGCCCGACGGCCAGTTCAACCAGACCGTGAAGACCGAGGCGCAGGTGGAGGCGATCATGACCCAATGGATGGGCATCGCGCCGGGCCGCTACATCAAGATGGAGACCCTGCCCTTCGATGGCATCCACCACATCGACATGCACATGAAGCTGCTGGACGAACAGACCCTGCTCGTGGGCGAGTTCCCCGAGGGCGAGAGCGACGGCCCGCAGCTGGAGCTGAACGTGCAGGCGGTGCTGAACACCCATGCCAACACCTTCGGCTCGCCGTACCAGCTGCTCCGCATCCCCATGCCCCCGAGCGCCGGCGGCGCCTATCCGCCGAACGCCTCGTACCGCACCTATGCGAACAACGTCTTCGTGAACCGGACCGTGCTCGTGCCCACGTACCGCACCGAGTACGACACCACCGGCCTGCGCATCCTGCGCGAAGCGCTGCCCGGCTACCGCGTGGTGGGCATCGATTGCGACGACGGCCAGAACAACATCATCCAGGCCAGCGGCGCCATCCACTGCATCACCAAGGCCATCGGCGCCAAGGAACCGCTGCTCATCCGCCACGAGCACCTGCCGGACACCTACGATACGGAGGATCCCTACGCGGTGTCGGCCTATATCCGCCACGTGAGCGGCATCGCCTCGGCGCACCTGTTCTGGGCCGTCTCGCCCGACGGCCCCTTCACCGACCAGCCCATGGCGGCGCAGGCCGACGACATCTGGACCTCCGCCATCCCCGCGCATCCGGCGGGCACCACCCTGTACTACTACATCCAGGCCACGGCCAACAGCGGCAAGGTGCAGGTGCGCCCCCTGGTGGCGCCCGAAGGCTGGTGGCGGTTCCGCGTGCTCGACATGCACACGGCCGTGACCGACCCGCAGGGGCCGGTGATCGCCGAGGTCTTCCCCAACCCCACGTCGTCATTGCTGGTGGTGGCGCTGGACCACCTGCGCACCGAGCGCGTGCGCCTGAGCCTGGTGGACGCCACCGGCCGCGAGGTGCACCTGCTCCACGATGGCGCGGTGAACGCGGACGGCCGCCTCTTCCTGGACATCGCCTCCCTGCCACCGGGCGCCTATGGCCTGCTGGCGGAGACCGCCCACGGCCGCTCGATGCAACGCATCGTGAAGCACTGACCCCGCTCTCCCGCCGGATAGCGCCTGTCGGCCGGGACGCCGCGGACGCGGGCCTACTTTCGGCCCATGGCCCAACGGATCGAGCTCGGATTGGACACCTTCGGGGATGTCACGGTGAACGCGGACGGCACGCCGCGCACCCATGCGGAAGTGCTGCGGGATATCGTGGCCGAAGCGGAGCTCGCCGACCGCCTGGGGGTGGACTTCTTCGGCGTGGGCGAACACCACCGCGAGGACTTCGCGGTGTCCGCACCGGAGGTCCTGCTGGCGGCGATCGCGACGCGCACCCAGCGGATCCGCCTCGGCTCCGCCGTCACCGTGCTCAGCTCCGACGATCCCGTGCGCGTCTTCCAGCGCTTCTCCACCCTGGACGCGGTGTCCAATGGCCGTGCGGAGGTGATCGTGGGCCGCGGGTCCTTCACGGAATCCTTCCCGCTGTTCGGCTTCGCGCTCGACCAGTACGACCTGCTCTTCGAGGAGCGGCTGGACCTGTTCGCGGAACTGCTGAAAGAGGGCCCGGTGACCTGGAACGGAACCACGCGCGCGGGCTTGAAAGACCAGCGGGTGTACCCGCCCACGGCCTCGGGCCACCTGCGCACCTGGATCGGGGTGGGCGGCACGCCGGCCTCGGTGGTGCGCGCAGCGCACTACGGTCTCCCGCTGATCATCGCCGCCATCGGCGGCGACCCGCTCGCCTTCAAGCCCTATGTGGACCTGTACCACCGCGCGCTGGCGGAGAGCGGCAAGGGGCCGCTGCCCGTCGGCATGCATTCGCCCGGCCACGTGGCGGAAAGCGACGAACAAGCGCGCGAGGAACTGTGGCCGCACTTCGCCGACATGCACACGCGCATCGGCCGGGAGCGCGGCTGGGCGCCCCTGACCCGCGCGGCCTTCGAGCAGATGGCGGGCCCCGACGGCGCGCTCTGCGTGGGCTCGCCCGCCACGGTGGCCGCCAAGATCGCCCGTACGGTGAAGGCCCTGGGGCTTGCGCGCTTCGGCATGAAGTACAGCGCCGGCACGCTGCCGCACGGAACGATGATGCGCTCCATCGAGCTGTTCGGCACGCAGGTGGCGCCGCTGGTGCGCGAGCAGGTGTCGTAGCGTCAGTCCTTCACGAAGCGCACCTGCACCGCCTGCTCCTCGGCATCCAGCACCAGCAGATAGCTGCCCGCCCGCAACGAGCGTGTGTCAAGCATCAAGTGGTCGCCGTCGCCGCGACCTTGCTGCACCATTTGCCCCAAGGCGTCCAGCATGCGCCAGCGCTCGGGCCGGAACGGCACTTGCACATACAGCCTATCCTGCACCGGGTTCGGCAATAGGGTCACCGCAAGGGCATCATGCCGATCGATGCCCAATGCCGGCAGGATCACCACATCATAGTAGGTCGTATCGTTCTCTGCTTCGCGCAGGTCACCGCTCACCACCAACATCACCGGATAACTACCCGCTTCCGCCGGGAACTCCACTGTGATCTGCTGGCCTTCAGCCGTCAGCGGTTGCACCTCGCCCAGATCCCACTGCCAGGATACGATACCGGCCGGTCCTTCCCCAACGAGGGTGATCTCGGTATCGTTCACGTCCGTGGGTTGCGGCGTGGCGATAATCTGCAAGGGGACCAAGGGCCACACAAGCACGGCATCGTCATGTGTCGTGGTCGTGGGACAGCCCAGGATGTCCTGTTGCAGGGATACGGTGAACGTGCCGCTTCCGGTATAGGTATGCACGACGGTATCGCCTTCCAGTTGGGAGCCATCACCCAGGTCCCAGATGCCGCTCTGTCCATCGGCGGCAATGAAGATGACTTCGAGCGGCACGTATCCGGTATCAGGCCTGAAGGTGAAGGCCGGACGCATCGGTACGTGGAGGTCATGACGAGTGCAGTCCTCCGCACCTTGCTGGGTGAAGCTGTAGAGCCCTCCATCGTGTACGGCTCCGGAAAGGTCCAACAGCGAGAAGGTCTCACCGATCAATGCGACACCGTTGAGGTACCATTGTCCCTCTGTGGCACCGGCCGTGAGCGTTGCGTTCAGCACCAGGTCGTTCGTGCACCAGGCACCGGTCGTGGTGATGCCGGGCTGGAACTGGTCGGAGGTATTCAGCACCAGGTCGTCGATGAGGACATAGGGGTCGTAGGTCCGTTCGGTCGTGTGCCCACCCTCGGTAATCGTCTGTACGAACTTCTGCCCTGGGAATGGTTGCTCGCAGCTGCCTCCCAATGCGATCCCGCGGATCTCCTGCTGCGGCGTGAAATCGAAACGTATCCGTTGCCAAGTGGTGGAGGGACCCAGATCGGCCACGGCCAGCTCGGTCCAGCCCGGTTGGGAGCCCAGGCAACCAAGAGTGTCGAGCGGGGCCAACGCACCTTCGAGGTCTCCGATCAGGGCCATGCGGACCGCTCCATCATAGAAGTTACCGGCACTTCCCTCGTGCTGGCCGTCGGAGGAAGTGGGAGCGAACCAAACCTCCAACGTATAGGACGTTCCGGGCTGCAAGGACACGAACCCCGCTCCTCCCCGATAAAGGTACTCGAAATACAGGTCGCTCTCGTCACCGATCCCGGTATAAACCCCGGGATAGACCCCAACAACACCTTCTCCGTCCGGGACCGGTCTCACCACCATCGGCTCGGGCATATAGCCACAGCTATGGAAGTAATCCGTGGTGCCTTGGGTGCCCGGTCGCCAACCTTCGGCACAACTGAGCCAAGGAGGGCTCACCATGGATACGAAACCGAAGGGACAGCAAATCTGTTCTTCAAAAGAGCGGTTCGGGATCAGGGAGGGCACGCCGCTGTTCAAGCTGCCGAAACAGGCGCAATCCGGATCATTGAGATCGATGGCACCATCACCGTCATCATCCACGGCATTGTTGCAGATCTCCTGCGCGGCGAGAGGACCGGCCAGGACAAGGAGAAGAACGGACAGGGAGAGTGCACGCATGCGGCAAGGATAATGCACCCGATCGACCGGGGCCATCCTGGCCGTGACATCCACCCCGGAACGCTCGCCTACTTTCGCGCCTCCTGTCGAACGGCAGGCACCCATGGCCACCAAGCCCAGCATCCCCAAAGGCACGCGCGATTTCTCCCCCGAGGAGATGCTGCGCCGCAAGTACATCTTCCGCACCATCGAGGACGTGTTCCAGCGCTATGGTTACCTGCCGCTGGAAACGCCGGCGATGGAGAACCTGAACACGCTCACCGGCAAGTACGGCGAGGAGGGCGATCGCCTGATCTTCAAGGTGCTCAACAGCGGTGATGCCTGGAAGGAAGTGAGCGACGACGTGAAGGCGCAATTGAAGGCCGGGGAGGAAGTGCATCCCGGCAAGCTGGCCGCCCAATTGAGCGACAAGGCGCTGCGCTACGACCTCACGGTGCCTTTCGCCCGCTACGTGGTGCAACATCAGAACGAGATCACCTTCCCCTTCAAGCGCTACCAGATCCAGCCGGTGTGGCGCGCCGACCGCCCGCAAAAGGGCCGCTACCGCGAGTTCTACCAGTGCGACGCGGACGTGATCGGCAGCACCTCGCTCCTGAGCGAGATCGAGCTGGTGCAGCTGTTCGACGACGTCTTCACGGCGCTCGGCCTCCAGGTGGCCGTGAAGATCAACGACCGCAAGGTGCTCAGCGGCATCGCGGCCATCAGCGGGCAGCCGGAGAAGGTGGTCGACCTGGTGACCGCCATCGACAAGCTGGACAAGATCGGCCGGGAGAAGGTGGAGGACGAGATGCGCGCCAAGGGCATCACCGACGAGGCCATCGCGCGCATCGCCCCGCTGTTCGCCCTCTCGGGCACCTGGACCGAGCAGCGCCCGCAGCTGGAGCAGTGGCTGGCCGCCTCGCCCATCGCGCAGCAGGGCCTGAAGGACCTCGACACCGTGTTCAACGCCGTGGGCGCCATGCGCAACGCCCGGCTGGAGTTCGACCCCACCCTGGCACGCGGCCTGGACTACTACACCGGCGCCATCTTCGAGGTGAAGGCGCTCGAGGGCACGCTGGGCAGCAGCATCTGCGGCGGCGGCCGCTACGATGACCTCACGGGCATCTTCGGCCTCAAGCACATGAGCGGCGTGGGCATCAGCTTCGGTGCCGACCGCATCTACGATGTGCTGCTGGAGACCGGCAAGTTCCCCGCCGCGCTGGGCGGCAGCACCCGGGTGCTCTTCGCCAACTTCGGCGAAGCGGAGGCCCTCCACTGCCTGGCCCTGCTGCGCCAGGTCCGCACGGCCGGCCTCGCCGCCGAGCTGTACCCCGATGCCGCGAAGATGGGCAAGCAGTTCAGCTACGCCGACGCCAAGGGCATCCCGTACGTAGCCATCATCGGCGAGAACGAACTGAAGCAGGGCATCGTGACCGTGAAGGACATGAAGAGCGGCGAGCAGAAAGCCGTGAAGCAGGAGGACCTCTTGGCCGCGCTCGCATGACCGTCCCAGAACCCCATGGCCCGGTGACCGGCCCCTGACGACTTGACCCCATGGCCCATCCCGACCCGCCTTTCCCCTCTGGCCCTGGGCCCGGACAGGACCCGCCGCTCTTCTACCATGGCACGAAGGCCGACCTTCGGCCGGGCGATCTGATCGCCCCCGGGTTCCGCTCGAACTACGGCAGCCGAAAGAAGGCCTTGTTCGTGTATCTCAGCGCCACGTTGGACGCCGCGACCTGGGGCGCCGAACTGGCCGTGGGTGAAGGCCCTGGAAGGATCTACACCGTGGAACCCACCGGCCCGATCGAGGACGACCCCAACCTCACGGACAAGAAGTTCCCCGGCAACCCGACGAAGTCGTACCGCACGCGCGATGCGGTGCGCGTCACCGGCGAGGTCCTGGGCTGGGAAGGGCATCCCACCGAACAGCTCCAGGCCATGAAGGACCACCTCGAACGGCTCAAAGCGCGCGGCATCGAAGCGATCGAGGAATGAACACGGCCATTGCGCAGGCCCACGAACAGCAGACCCTATCCATGCCTCCGAAACCCCACGTGATCAGCACCATCGGGCCCACCCTCCAGGAGCTCGGCACGATCCTGCGCGAGCGCCGCCCCGTCACCCTCGGGAAAGAGGCCAGGGCCGCCGTGAAGCGCAGCCATGCCTACCTGCGCGACCGCCTCAAGAACGACGATTCCCCGATCTATGGCGTGAACACGGGCTTCGGCTCGCTGTACGACAAGCGCATCCCGAAGGCCGACCTGGCGCAGCTCCAGCGCAACCTGGTGATGAGCCACGCCTGCGGCAGCGGCGATCCCGTGCCGGCCGACATCGTGCGCGCCATGCTGGTGCTGAAGGTGCAGAACATGGCCTTCGGGCATAGCGCGGTGGCCCCCGCCACGGTGCAGCGCCTCATCGACCTGTACAATGCCGATGTGCTGCCGGTGGTGTACGAGCGTGGATCGCTCGGCGCCTCGGGCGACCTGGCCCCCCTGGCCCACCTCTGCCTGCCCCTGCTGGGCCTGGGCGAAGTGACCGTGGACGGGAAGCGCATGCCCGCCGCGCAAGCACTGAAGAAGCAGGGATGGGCGCCGCTGGAGCTGGGTCCCAAGGAAGGCCTCGCGCTGCTGAACGGCACCCAGTTCATGAACGCCTATGCGGCCCTGCTGACGCTGAAGGCCACGCACCTGGCCGACCTGGCCGACACCATCGGCGCGCTGTCGCTGGACGCCTTCGACGGCCGCATCGAGCCGTTCCATGCCTCGGTGCACGCGGTGCGTCCCCACCCCGGGCAGGCCGTGGTGGCCGGCCGGATGCGCCAGCTGTTGCAGGGCAGCGCCCTTATCCGCCGCCCGAAGCCGCACGTGCAGGACCCCTACTCGTTCCGCTGCATCCCGCAGGTGCATGGCGCCTCACGGGACGCCATCGCCTACGTGGAACGCGTGGTGGAGCGGGAACTGGAAGCGGTGACCGACAACCCCACGGTGTTCGACGACGAGGACCTGGTGATCAGCGCGGGCAACTTCCATGGGCAGCCGTTGGGCCTGGCGCTGGACTTCCTCGCCATCGCCGTGGCGGAGCTGGGCAGCATCAGCGAGCGGCGGGTGTACAAGCTCATCAGCGGGCAGCGTGGGCTGCCGGCCTTCCTGGTGGCCGAGCCCGGCCTGAACAGCGGCTTCATGATCCCGCAGTACACCGCGGCCTCCCTGGTGAGCGCGAACAAGCAGCGGTGCATGCCCAACAGCGTGGACACCATCGACAGCAGCAACGGCCAGGAGGACCACGTGAGCATGGGAGCGGCCGCGGCGATCAAGACCTGGGCCGTGGTGCACGATGTGGAGCGCATCCTGGCGATCGAGCTCCTGAACGCCGCGCAGGCCCTGGAGCTCCGGCGACCGGCCAAAAGCTCCCCGATGCTGGAGCGGCTGCATGCCGCCTTCCGCGAGCGCGTGCCCTTCGTGCAGCGCGACGTGGTGATGCACGAGCTGATGGAAGAGGCCCTGGCCTTCGTGCGCGGGATGCAGTAGCGATCGCGCTCCGACCGGCATCGGCGGCGGGCGATGCGCTTGTTTTGCGAGGCCGTCCACGGAAGAATGCCCCCACGGACCTACCTCCTCCCCGGCATCGGCTGCGACCACCGGCTGTTCGAGCGGCTCACGCTGGACGGGCTGGACGTGGTGATGCTCGACTGGCCGGACTTCCCGAAGGGCTGCACGCTGGCGGGCATCGCCCGGGCGATGCATGCGCAGGTGGACACGACCCGGCCGCACGTGCTCGTGGGCGTCAGCATGGGCGGCATGGTGGCGCAGGAGCTGGCCCTGCTCACCCGGCCCGAGCGGGTGGTGCTGATCTCCTCCTGGACCGGACCGCAGGAATGGCCACCGTTCGTCCGGCTGAACGCGCGGCTGCGGCCGCTGTGGACCATCAACCGCTTCTCGCTCTGGGCCACCTGGCCGTTCAAGCGCATGCTGGGCCGGCGCGACCGCGCCATCGACCGGCTGCTCTACCACATGGCCGTGGAGCAGACCGCGGCGAAGATCCGGCGGGGCGTGGGAGCCATCCTGGCGTGGCCGGGCTCGCGGTGGACCGGCCCGATCGCGCGGATCCACGGCGACCGGGACCTGGTGATCCCGCTGCGCTTCCCGGTGGACCACCGGATCGCGGGCGGCACCCACATCATGGTGATCACGCGGGCCGCCGAGGTGTCCCGGGCGCTGCGCACCATCCTGGTCCCGGATCCGGCGCGCTGACGCATCTTCGCGGACCTGTTCGCTCCGCATGGAAGACCTCTTCACCCTCGGTTCCCTCATCAGCCTGGTGACGCTCGCGGTCCTGGAGATCGTGCTCGGCATCGACAACGTCATCTTCGTCAGCATCATCCTGGGCCGCATCCCGCAGGAGAAGCGCCTGCGCGCCCGCCGCATCTGGATGATCGGCGGCATCCTGGTGCGCACCGCCCTGCTGCTGAGCCTGGGCTGGCTGCTGAAGAACGGGGAGACCACGCTGTTCACCGTCCTCGGCTACCCCTTCAACCTGCACAACTGCATCATGTTCGCGGGCGGCCTGTTCCTGCTCTACAAATCGGTGAAGGAGGTGCACGCCAAGCTCGAGGGCGGCGAGGAGCACGCCAAGCCGGCCGACGCGAACAAGGCCTTCGGGGCGCTGGTGGTCCAGATCCTGTTGGTGGACATGGTGTTCTCCTTCGACAGCATCGTGACGGCGATCGGCCTGGCGAAGCACGTGGAGATCATGATCGCGGCGGTGGTCATCGCCATGATGGTGATGTTCTTCTTCGCCAACGGCATCAGCTCGTTCATCGAGAAGCACCCGGCCTTGAAGATGCTCGCCCTCTCCTTCCTGATCCTGGTGGGCTTCATGCTCTTTTTCGAGGGCCTGGAGCCGATCCACCACAGCACCATCCCGAAGGGCTATGCCTACTTCGCCATGGCCTTCAGCTTCGGCGTGGAGCTGCTGAACATGAAGGCGCGGAAACGCGTGGTGAAGCTCAATAAGTAATCCACGCACAAGCTTGCGCACGGCTTCGGGCCGCCAGCCTTGAGCCTCGAGCTTGAACGCGGCCATCGACCGCGGCCGGAGCTCACGGCTCGGAGCTCGTAGCTATTCGTTCCCTGAGAAGACGTACTGCACCAGGTTCGCCCCCATCTGCAGGGCCTTGGTGCGCAGCTCGGGGTTGTCGCCGTGGACGTCCGGGTCCTCCCAGCCATCGCCGAGGTCGCATTCGTAGTCGTAGAAGCAGACGAGGCGTCCCTCCCAGATGAGGCCGAAACCCTGGGCGGGCTTCCCGTCGTGCTCGTGGATCTTCGGCAGGCCCTTGGGGAAGTCGAACCGCTGGTGGTAGATGGCGTGGGCGAAGGGCAGCTCCACGAACTCGAGCTCGGGGAACACCTTCTTCATCGCGGGCCGCAGGAACTTGTCGATGCCGTAGTTGTCGCTCACGTGCAGGAAGCCGCCGCCGATGAGGTAGTTGCGGAGGTTCTCGGCCTCCTGCGCGCTGAAGGTGATGTTGCCATGGCCGGTGGCATCGAGCCAGGGGTAGGTGAAGATGTCGGGGCTGCCCACGTCCACGTTCGGCACATCGGGATCGATGGCCATGCCGAGCTGGGTGTTGCAATACTTCACCAGGTTGGGCACGGCCGTGGGGTTGGCGTACCAGTCACCGCCCCCGTTGTACTTGAGCACCGCGAACTGGAAGGTGCCCTGGGCGGACGCCACGGCAGGCAGCAGGGACAGGACGAACAGGAGGAGCGCAGGCCGCATGGGCACAAAGATCAGGTTTTCCCCACGCCTCCCTGCCCCGCCAGGTCCATCCACGCGCAGGCCGCCACGGCGGCCGTCTCCGTGCGCAGGCGGGCCGCGCCGAGCGAGACCGCCACGAAGCCGCTGGCGCGCAGCCGATCGGCCTCCTCCGTGGTGAAATCCCCCTCCGGACCGATCAGCATCAGGGCGTCACGCGTGGGATCGTAGGCCGTGCTGAACGCGCGATGCTCGCCTTCGCACCAGCCGAAGAACCTCTGGGCGGTGCCGAGCCGGGCCACGTCCGCCAAGGCCATCGGGGCGTCCAGGTGCGGCAGCCAGGTGCGCTGGCTCTGCTTCATCGCGCTGAGGAGGATGCGTTCCATCCGGTCGGTGCGCAGGCGCGACCGCTCGGTGCGCGCAGTGAGCAGCGGGATGATGCGCCCCACGCCGATCTCCGTGGCCTTCTCCAGGAACCACTCGAAGCGCTCCATCTGCTTGGTGGGCGCCACCGCCAGGTGGATGTGCCCCGCGGGGTCCGCCGGGACGACCGTCCGCGCATCGACCCGCGCCGTGCACCCGCGCTTGGAAGCCTCCACCAGCACCCCTTCGGCCCGCGTGCCCCGGCCGTCCAGCAGCCCGATGCGATCGCCCGCGCGCAGCCGCAGGACGTGCACGGCGTGGTGGGCCTCCTCCTCGGGGAGCACGGCCAGGTCGTTCGTCAGGTCAGGGCAATGGAACAGGTGCATGGGCCACGGATCGATCGATGCGGACAAGGAGGACAAGGCCCACGACAAGGGCCACCAGGAACAGCAGGCACGCGATGACCGGCGGAAGGCCCAGGAGCACCGGCCACTGGGCCATGCTCCACTCCCCGCGCGCCACCGCGGGGAACACGCGCGTGAACAGCGGATGCGGCACTTCCGTGGGCAATGAATAGCCGACGGTGGACTTCGCAGCCACCGCGCAGACCAGGCCGAAGGCGCTCAGGCCGGCCAGCGACCAGCGCTCGAGCGGCCGGTCCTGCAGCAGCGGCAGCATAGCGAAGAACAGCAGGGCCGCTGCCGCCATCAGGTACCGGGGGCCATAGGTCCAGCCGCCCCACCAGGTGGCGTGGGTGAGGAAGGCCGCGATGGTCAGCAGGGCCGGCAACACATACGGGTCGCGCAGCAAGCCCCTCGCCCCCAACCGCGGCAGGGTCCACAGCGCCACCACGAGCGCCGGCATGTAGAACAGCAGCCCGCGGTAGTCGCTGACGAGCAGGCCCGGGAAGGCCCGCGGCTGCCAGGTGCCGAAACCGTACTGGTGGTGCATGGGCGTGTAGTTCGCGGCGAACGCATTGGGGAAGACCAGCGGATCGCCCGTCACAGCGAGGTTGTACAGCGCCGCCCCGATCAGCCCCGGAAGCACGCCGATCGCGATCGCGCCCACCGCCTTCCACCGCCACGCGAGGGCCGCCCGGACCGCCCACACCACCGGCAGCAGCAAGGCCACCGATTCGCAGAGGAAGGCCGCGCTTCCCCACAGGCCGGCCTCCAGCGGCCGATCGCGCTGCATGCACCGCGCCCCCAGCACCGCGAACAGCGCACCGGGCAGGTGGTTGTAGAAACTGCCGCTGTAGACGAAGAAGAAGGAACCGAGCAGTGGCAGCGCCGCGAGGAGCGCCGCGTTCAAGGGGAGCGGCCGCCGGCTGCGGCGCAGTTCGGTCCATGCCAGCGTGATGAGCACGGCGAGCGGCAGGCTTCCGCAGAGGAAGCCGCCCAGCCGGAGCAGGCCGTAGGTGAGCGTGCCATGCTCCCCGGGATGCACCAGGCCCGCCCGCACCAGGGCCCAATGGAAGGGCAGCACCACGAACGTGGGCAGCGGTGCCTTGTCCGAGTAGTACCGTCCTTCCACCAGGGCTTTGTCGCCGGTCAGCTCATGCAGGGGCGTGATGTCGAGCGTACCGCGGTCCACGAGGGAAGCCACGCTGGCCGCACGGCTCATCGTGTTGGCGTTGGTCCCGTGGTCCAGGTGCCAGCTGCACAGGAAGAGCACCACGAGGAAGAAGGACGCGATGGGCCTGCGTGCGGGCATCCCGGCGAAGCTAGCGGCTCTCAGTGCTGCTTCCGGAAGTCGAGCTTCCAGAAGTGGAAGTCCGGGCTGTGCAGGTCGATGGTGAAGCCGGCGACCTGGTGGTCGGCGTCGAACGAGAAGGTGATGTAGCCCGGCTCCAGGAAGGGGTCCGCATGGTCCCACTTCCACGTGTCGTAATGCCAATGCTCCAGGGGGCCGGTGAACTGTCCCGCGGCATGCGTGAAGGTGAGCACGGGCTTGCCGCCCACCTCGCGGACGGTGGCCTCGCCGTACACCTTGTCCACATAGGTCCCGGCAAGGGCCGCGGGGTTCACGGAAGGCGTGGTGCCTTTCACCCGGGCGGCGGTGCGGGCCGCGACGCGCGCGGCGTCCTCGGCCGTGTTCTCCGCTGCGGCCTTCACCAGGCGCGCCGTGGGGTCGGCGGTCCCCTCACCGAGGTAGCCGTCGAGCACTTTGCTGGTGATCGCGAACACGCAGGACGACTCGCCGTTGCCCAGGCAGATCACCGCTAGGTCCTTCTCGGGCACCACGGCGTGGTTGAGGATGAAACCCGGCATGCCGCCGCTGTGCGTGATGATCTTCGCCCCATAGCGGTCGCTGGTGAACCAGCCCATGGCGGTGCCGCTGAAGTGCTGGCCCTTCCCGTTCGCCGCAGCGCCCACCTCGTTGCTCAGCTGGGGGGTGGTGAGCGTGGTCCACGTGGCCTCCTGCAGGAACGACCGGCCGTCCACCTTGCCCTCGTTCATCCACATGGCATCCCACTTGGCCAGGTCGGTCACCGTGCTCAGCACGCCGCAGGCGCCATCGGCCCCTTTCAGCGGCTGGTACGGCATGCTCCGCTGCGGGGCCTTCGGGTCCTGCCCCTTGCGCACGTGCGGCAGGGCCACGTCGGTCATGCCGGCCAGGTCGGCCGTCTCCACGCGGCTGCGGTCCATGCCCAGCGGCTGGAAGATGCGCGTGGTGATGAAGCGGTCCCAGGACATGCCGCTGGCGGCCTCCACCACCTGGGCGGCGGCGATCAGCATGAGGTTGCTGTAGCCGAAGGTGTTCCGGAACTCGTAGGTGAAGGGTTCACGGGCGTGGCGGTCGAGGATCTCGCGCTGCGTGTAGTCCGTGCCGTACCAGAGCAGGTCGCCGTCGAAGGTGATCCAGCCGCTGCGGTGGCACAGCAGGTCGCGCACCAGCATGTGCTCGCTCACATAGGGATTCGGGGTGGAGAACCAGGGCAGCACCTTGCGCACCGGGTCGTCGAAGCGCAGCTTGCCCTCGTCCACCAGCAGGCCGATGGCGCAGGCGGTGAACGCCTTGCTGATGCTGGCGCAATAGAACACCGAGCTGGGCGTCACCGCGTCCGGCTTGGCCAGGTCGAGCTTGCCGTAGCCCTTGCTCCAGATCAGCTTGCCGTCCTTCACGATGCCCACCGCGAGGCCCGGCTGGTCGAAGGCCTTCACGGAACGGGCGATGTAGGCGTCGAGCGAATCCAGGTCGGGGGCCTTCTGCCCATGCCCGGCGAGGAACGCCAGTGCGCCCAGGAGGAGGAGGGAGGATCGCAGCATGACGCGAAGTTGCCTGGAAATGCCGTACCCGCTATCCCGGCACGGCGAGGATCAATCCATGTGCACCGTCACCCCTTCAGGCTTGTCCACCTTGAGGGCGCCTTTCACCTGGGTGGTGTCGCTGATGCCGCCGAGCAGCTCGATGTTCACGCCGTCGCTGAGGCCGGTCTTCACGTAGGTCTTCTTCCAGCCTTCCCCGTTCTTCACCTCCACGAAGGCGCTGTCGCCCTTGTCGTTGAAGGTGATCACGCTCTCGGGGATGGCCATCACGCTGTCGCGCTGGTCGAGCACGATGTCGGCATTGGCGCTGTAGCCGGCGCGCAGGGTCTGGCCCTCTTCGAGCTTCACGGCGGCGCGGATCTCGAACTGGATGGCGCCGCTCTCCTCCACGCCCTTGGGGGCGATGTACTCCAGGTCGGCGTTCCACTTCGCGCCGTCGATGGCGCCCACGGTGAGCAGCACGGGCATGCCCAGCTTCACCTTGCCCACCTCGCTCTCGTCCACCTTGCCCTTGAAGATGAGGTCCTTCATGTCGGCCACGGTGGCGATGGTGGTGCCCTCGTTGAAGTTGTTGCGCTCGATCACGCTGGTGCCCACCTTCACCGGCACGTCGAGCACCATGCCTTCGATGGTGCTGCGCACGATGGTGTTGGTGGCACTGCCGCTGCTCTTGCTGATGCCGTCGCGCACGAGCTGCAGGGCGTCCTGGGCGGCGTCGAGCTCCTGCTTCGCATTGCGCAGGGCGATGTCGTAGGTCTGCATCTCGCTGGCGGCGATCACGCCCTTCTCCACCAGGGGCTTGTTCCGGTCGTAGTTCTGCTGGGCGTTGCTCACGCCGATCTCGGCGCTGCGCACGCGGCTCTCGGCCTGGCTGAGCGAGAGCATGTCGGGCACGATCTGGATGGTGGCCAGCTTGTCGCCCTTCTTCACCGGCTGGCCCGCCTCCACGTAGAGCTCGCGGATGATGCCGCTGACCACGGGCTTGATCGCGATCTCCTGCCGCGGCTCGATGCTGCCGTTGGCCACGGTCTTCTTCACGATGGTGGTCTTCTTCGGCTTCTCCAGGTTGTACACCGGGGGCTTCGACGCGCTCTTCCGGTAGAGGAAGAAGAGGGTCCAGATGAAGAGGACGCCGAGGAGGATCAGCAGCAGGTACTTGAGGATGCGTTTCATGCGGGGGCGCCGAGGCGTCGGCGATGGCGGTTTCTGGTTCGTTCGGTGGGACGCTAGTCGGCGCGCAGGGCGTCCACGGGTTTGATGCTGAGGGCGCGGCGCGCGGGGATGAGCCCGGCGATGAGGCCGCTGACGATGAGCACGGAGAGGGCCACCACGGCCACGGGGAGGTCCACCTCGGGGTTCTTGAAGAAGCCGTCGCTCTTGCTCATGGCCACCCGGATGCCCTCGAGCAGGCCCACCCCGGCCAGCAGCCCGAAGTAGCCGGCGATGAAGGTGAGGGTGAGGGCCTCCAGCACGATCTGGCCGGTGATGACGGACGGCCGGGCGCCGAGGCTGCGCCGGATGCCGATCTCCTTGGTGCGCTCCTTCACGATCACCAGCATGATGTTGCTGATGCCGATGACCCCCGCGATGAGGGTGAGCGTGCCCACGAACCAGCTGATGCCCGCGATGGCCACGAACAGCATGTTCATCTGCCCGTAGAACTCCTGCATGTTCCAGCTGCCGAAGGCCAGCGGGTCCTCGGGGTCCACCTTGTGGCGCTTGGCCATGAGGCGCTTCACCTTCTGCTCGATGTCGGCCACCTGCACGCCCTCCTTGCCGCTGATGCTGAACCAGTGCACCAGGTTCATGCTGTTGAAGGCCTTCTGGAAGGTGCTGAAGGGGATGAAGATGGTGCTGGTCTGCCCTTCATCGTGGTCGGCCGAGGCCTTGGGCGCGTGCACGCCCACCACCTGGAAGTAGACGCCCTGGATGCGGATGTACTTGCCCAGGGGGTCCTCCTTGCCGAAGAGCATGTCCACCACCTTGGGGCCGATGACGCAGACCTTGCGCTCGTCGCGGATGTCCTTCTCGTTGAGGAAACGGCCCTCGGGGATGTTGGCGGCCTGGAAGTGCAGCACCTCGGGCATGTCGCCGTTCACGTTGAAGCCGCCGCTCTTGTTGCCGTAGGTCACGTTGTTGGCGCCGCGCCAGCCGCCGAGCTGCAGCCGCGGGGCCACCTTGTCCACGCCTTCCACGGCCCTGATGGCCGCGATGTCGCTGTTGTCGAAGTTGAAGTGGCGCCCCCGCTTGAAGCCCGCGTAAGGCAGCGAGGTGGTCTGCGTCCACATGAAGCAGCTGTTGGTGGCCCAGCCTTCGAAGCCGGCGAGAACGCCATTGCTCAGGCCGCGCCCCATGCCCAGCATCACCACCAGCATGAAGATGCCCCACCCCACGCCGAACATGGTGAGGAAGCTGCGGAGCTTGTTGCGGCTCAGCGTCATCCAGATCTCGCTCCAGCGGTCGCGGTCGAACATGGCGTTACTCCTCGCGGAGGGCTTCGATGGGACGGATGGCGGCCGCGCGGCGCGCCGGGATCAGGCCGGCGAAGCCCCCCGCGACCACCAGGGCCAGGGTCGCCCACAGGGCCACGCCGATGTCGACGGACGGGTCGCGGAACATCTCCGAGCCCGGGATCACCTTGGACAGGCCTTCCATCAGGCCCACCCCGCACACCAGGCCGAAGTAGCCCGCCATGCCGGTGACGAAGAGCGCCTCCATCATGATCTGGCCCACCACGTTGCCGGGCGTGGCGCCGATGGCCTTGCGGATGCCGATCTCCTTGGTGCGCTCCTTCACCACGATCAGCATGATGTTGCTCACCCCCACGATGCCCGCCACGATGGTGCCGATGCCGATGATCCAGAGGAAGGCGTTGATGCCGCCGAACACCTGGCCGAACATGGCCGCGTTCTCCACGTTGTTGTTCGCCCACAGCGCCCGCTCGTCCGTGGGATCGAAGCGGTGGCGGGCCGCGAGCGCCGCGACCGCCCGCGCCTGCGCGCGCTTGGAGCCTTCCAGCGAAGCGTCGGAGAAGCTGAAGGTGATCTTGTCCACGTCCTGTTCCGCGTTGAACACGCGCTGCGCCACGCTGAGGGGGATGAAGACCTGGCTGCTCTGGTTCTGCCCGCGGCCGCCGCTCTCCCACTCGTATAGGCCCACCACCTGGAAGGGGATGCCGTTCACCTGCACCCACTGGTCGATCGGGTCCTCGCCCTTGAACAAGGCATCGCGGCAGTCCGGCGCGATCACGATCACCTTGCGCGTCTGCTCCTGGTCCACCTCATTGATGAAGCGGCCCTCCAGCATCACCTGCTTCTCCAGGTACCGGCTCTCGGGCAGCACCCCGTTGATGGTGAAGTTGCCGTACTGCTTGCCGCGGCTCAGCTGGCTCTCGCCGCGCCACACGCGGTACTCGCCGGCGATGTGCTGCAGCCCGGGCACCGCCGTGCGGATGATCTCCACGTCGCGCGTGTCCAGCTGGATGGTCCGGTCCACGGGTAGCCCCTGCCAGGGCTTGCTCGTCCGCCCGCCCCAGAACATGATGGTGTTCTCGGCGGTGTTCTTGAAGTTGTAGGCGAAGCCGTTGCTCAGGCCGCGGCCGGCGCCGAGCAGGATCATGAGCATGAAGATGCCCCAGAACACGCTGAAGCCGGTGAGCACCGTCCGCAACTTGTTCTTGCCGATGGTGTCGAAGATCTCCGCCCACTTCTCCCTATCGAACATGGGCATCGGTCATTGGTTGCCGGCCAGGCCGTCCCCATGCCGACCGGGCAACGGGCGATGGACGGCCGGGGGATCCCTTAGCGCACATCGGCCCGCAGGGTGCTGAGATCGGCGTTGTGGCTCTCGATCAGGCCGTCGCGCAGGCGGATCGTCCGCTGCGTCATGGCCGCGATGTCGTGCTCGTGCGTCACGATGACCACGGTAAGGCCCAGCTCCTGGTTCACCTTGATCAGCAGGTCCATCACCTCCTGGCTGGTCTTGCTGTCCAGCGCGCCGGTGGGCTCATCGGCCAGGATGATCTTGGGGCTGCTCACCAGCGCACGGGCGATGGCCACGCGCTGCTTCTGCCCGCCGCTGAGCTCGTTGGGCATGTGGTGCGCCCAGTCCTTCAGCCCCACGCTGGCCAGCATCTCCAGCGCCTGCTGGTTGCGCTTGCGGCGCGGCACGCCCTGGTAGTACAGCGGCAGGGCCACGTTCTCCACCGCGTTCTTGAAGCCGATCAGGTTGAAGCTCTGGAACACGAAGCCGATGTACTTGCTGCGCAGCAGCGCGTTCTCCGTCTCCCCCTGCCCATTGATGAGCATGCCGTCCAGCCGGTACTCGCCGCTGTCGGGATGGTCCAGGATGCCGATGATGTTGAGCAGCGTGCTCTTGCCCGAACCCGAGGCCCCCATGATGCTCACCAGCTCGCCCTTCGCGATGTGCAGGTCGATGCCCTTGAGCACCTGTAGGACGTTGGCGCCGGTACGGTAGGCTTTGCGGATGGCGGAGAGCTGCAGCATGGCACGGATCGGGAGGTACGAAAGTACCGGGGCGGCCCGGCCGGGGAAGGCGCCTTACATGAACGGTCGGTCCCCGGGGCCACCGGCGCGAAGGCCGCCTCCGCTCACCGGTGCATGGACAAGGATGGCCCCGGGGCCAGGGCGCGCCGGGCCTGCGTTCCCCCGCGCTTGGCACACCCCTTGCCTGATGGAGCGCGCAGCTACATTCGCAACGTGAACCCCCACCCCACCATGCTTCGTCTCTCCGCTTTCGTACTGGCATCGGGCCTTTGCGCCGCTTCCATGCAGGCGCAATCGGACGCCGCCCGCACCAGCGACATCGTCGTGTTCTCCGAGATGGGCGAGAAGTTCACCCTGGTGATCGACGGGGACGTGAAGAACGAGACGCCGGCCTCGCGCGTGGTGGCCACGGGCATCAAGAACGCCACCCCGCTGCTGCTGGTGCGCTTCGCCGATGCCGGCGCGGCCCCCATCAAGCAGAACGCCTGGATGGAGCCCGGCGTGGAATACACCATCCGCATCTCCACCAACAAGAAGGGCGAGCACGTGTTCCGCATGCAGGGCCAAGCCCCGCTGGGCACCACGGTGGCCGGCACCCCGGACAAGCCCAAGCCCGGCAGCTTCACTGACGACGACGCGCCCACCGCCCCGGCGGAAAGCGGCACCGGCGGCAGCGGCACCACCACGACCACGGTGACCGAGGAGACCACCGGCGGGAGCGGTGACAACGTGAACATGAACGTCGGCATCAACGGGGTGAACATGACCATGGGCTTCACCGATGGCACGGGCACCGGCACCACCACCACGAAGACCACCACGACCACCACGGTGACACGGACCAGCACCCGCACGGTGGACCAACCCGGCCGCCCGGTGGAGACGGCGGAGGCCCCGGCGCCCCCCACCGAGCGCCCCGCCTACCACATGGCCGGCTACAACGGTCCCGTGGGCTGCGGCTACCCGATGAGCGACGGCGACTTCGCCGACGCCAAGAAGAGCATCGAGCGGAAGGGCTTCGAGGACACCAAGATGACCCTGGCCAAGCAGATCGGGCGCGACCATTGCTTCACCACCGCGCAGGTGAAGGGCATCATGCAGCTCTTCGGCTTCGAGGACAGCAAGCTGGATTTCGCCAAGTTCGCCTATGACCACACCTTCGACATCGGCAACTACTACAAGGTGAACGACGTGTTCGGGTTCGAGAGCTCGGTGGACGAGCTGAACCAGTACATCCAGTCCCGCTGATCCGGCGGCCCCCTCCATCCACCACCCGATGAAGCCCCTCGCTTCGCCCCTTTTGTCCGCGGCGGTCGTGCTCACGCTCGGCGTGGCCTGCTCCGGCTCGAAGTCCTTCTCCAAGAAAGCCGCCAAGCTGGAGGCCGGCGGCCTGTACGCGGAGGCGGCGGACATGTACCTCCAGAGCGCCGTCCGCAACGCCAAGAACGTGGACGCCAAGATCGGCCTGAAGAAGACCGGCCAGCAGCTGCTCAACGACAAGTTGAGCACCTTCTTCAAGGCCTTCAGCGTGGGCGGCCGGAAGGAGGACGCGGTGAACGCCTACCTGGACGCGCGGAACTATGCGGACCGTGTGCAGCGGGCCGGTGTCGTCCTGGACATCCCCGACAGCTACAAGGCCGACTTCGACCAGGTGAAAGGTGAATACCTGGTGGAGCTGTACACGCAGGGACAGGACCTGCTGGCCAAGCAGGACTACAAGGCGGCGGAAGCGCTCTTCGCCAAGATCGGCCGACTGGAGCCGGGCTACAAGGATGCCGGCAGCCTGCAGAACGTGGCCTACCTGGAGCCGCTCTACCGCTCAGGCAAGGACGCCCTGGAAGGCGGCAAGTACCGCGCGGCCTATACCGACCTGGACAAGGTGGTGAAGAAGGACGCCGCTTACAAGGATGCCGGGGCCTTGCGCCAGCAGGCCGTGGACAAGGGGCGCTACGCCATCGCCGTGCTGCCCTTCAGCGGCCCCAGCGACCGCAAGGCCCAGGCCGCCACGGTGCAAGCCTATGCCACCACGGCCCTCACCGAGGTGGACGACCCCTTCCTCAGCGTGGTGGACCGCGAGAACATCCAGCGCATCCTGGACGAGCAGCGCCTGGGCATGAGCGGCGTGGTGGACGAGCAGACCGCCGTGAGCGCCGGCAAGCTCATGGGCGCGCAGGCCGTGCTCATGGGCACCCTCATCGAATACCGCGAGGACCCGGGCAGCCTCCGCCGCAGCACCAAGGACGGCTTCGAGAGCTACCAGGTGAAGCAGCTGAACAAGGAGACGCAGGAGTACCAGTACGTGACCCGGTACAAGCCGGTGAAATACACCGAGTACTACCAGGAGAACAAGGTCACCATCTCCTACAGCTACAAGCTGGTCTCGCTGGAAACGGGCCAGGTGCTGATGAGCAAGGTGGTGGACAAGCAGACCGAGGACCACGCGTGGTACGCCAGCTACGACGGCAACAAGGCCGCGCTCTTCCCCATGGCGAACGGCGTGGTGAACACCAGCAACAACGCCCGCCGGGAACTGAACGGCCTGCTGAACGGCTCCCGCGAGGTGAAATCCACCACCGTGCTCGGCAATGAGCTGCTCCGCTCCTCCTGCTCGGGCATGGCCGCCACCATCCAACAGGAACTCGCCAGCAAGCTCCCCTGATGCCGATCCCCCGCGCGCCGCACGCCGTGCAGGCCCTCCTCGTGCTGGCCCTGCTGGGCGGATGCAAGGCCAAACAGCCCGTCACGCCGGCCGAACGGCCCGTGGACGCCGGGGCCGAGCGCCCGGCCTGGGTACGGTCGCGCCCGATCAGCGACGCGGACTACGTGGGCATCGGCCTCTGCCCCAAGACGCGGCCCGACTACCAGGAGACCGCGAAGAAGAACGCCCTGAACGACCTCGCCAGCGAGATCAGCGTGAAGGTGGAAGGCAACAGCCTGCTGTACACCCTGGACCGCAAGTACAAGTTCGACGAGGAGTTCACCAGCACCATCAACACGCGCACCAACGAGCAGCTCGAAGGCTATGAGCTGGTGGACAGCTACGAGAACGCCAACGAGTACTGGATCTACTACCGGCTGAACAAGGCCGAGCATGCGCGCATCAAGGCGGAGCGGAAGCGCAAGGCCATCGCCCAGGCCACCGACCTGTACCAGCGCGCGCGCCAGAGCCTCGCCGCGGGCGACCTCAAGAGCGCCTTCGACCAGGACCTGCGCGCCCTCATCGCCATGAAGGAGTATTGGGGCGAGAGCGACCAGGTGAGCGTGGACGGCCGCGACGTGCCCCTGGCCAACGAGGTGTTCAACGACCTGCAGCGGCTCACCAGCGGCGTGCGCCTGAGCGTGCTGCCCGAGCGCTGCGAGCTGAACTACGGCAATCGCTTCAAGCGGGAGCTGCTCATCTCCGCCGCCTACGCCGGCAATGGAGGCACGCGCGACCTGGCCCAGCTGCCGCTCGCCATGGGCTACCCCGGCCTCACCGGCAAGGTCACCGAGACCAGGAACACCGACACCGAGGGCCGGGCCCGCACCACCGTGCAGCGCGTGGACCTCGACACCCCCGCCCCCGAGCTGCTGGTCCGCCTGGACGTGGACGCGCTGGTGAGCAAGGACCTGGACGCCACCTTCACCCGGCCGCTCATCGGCAGCCTCACCGTGCCCGAGCTGCACGTGGCCATCGACCGGGTGATGCCGCGCGTGTTCATCCAGGCCACGGAGAGCAACATGGGCCAGCCGGTGGCCGATGCGGGCGTGGCCCTGGGCCTGAAAGAGGAGCTCACCCGGAAGGGCTTCCGCTTCGTGGAGCGCGCCGCGGACGCCGACATGAGCATGAACGTGACCGCCTCCACCCGCGAGGGCGGCGAGGCCAGCGGCTTCTTCACCGCCTACCTGGACGTGGCCTTCAGCTTCAAGGACCGCCGCACGGGCGACACCATCTACGAGGGCGGCCGCCAGGGCGTGAAGGGCATCCAGCTCACCTATCCCAAGGCCGGGCTCGACGCCTACAAAAAGGCCGCGCAGGACCTGAAGAAGGACCTTATCCCCGCCATGATGAACGCGCTTTTGTAGGAACGGCGGGCATTCCGGAAGTTTGGCACACCATTGGAAAAGACATCCGCAACATCCATCCCGAACAAGGACCACCAACGACGACCGACCATGAAGACGCTTACTACCAGCCGTACCCTCTCCATCGCCCTCACGGCCTTGATGCTCGTGGGCGGTCTGAGCGCCTGCAAGAGCAAGAAGAAGAAGGCCGAGGCCGAAGCGGCCAAGCCCCCGGGCGGTGAGACCGAGGTGAAGGTGATGTGCTCCGGCCCGGAGTTCTTCACCGATGACAAGAACTTCCGCGCCAACAACCTGGGCGAGAGCATGGACCAGGCCACCGCGAAGAAGAAGGCCCTCGCCAACGCCCGCGCCGACATGGCCAGCGCCATCAACACCCAGATCAAGGGCGTGGTCGACAACTACGTGAACAGCCGGGAGATGAACAACAAGGAGGAGGTGGCCGAGCGCTTCGAGGGCCTCACCCGCGAGGTGCTGGACCAGCGCCTGAGCGGTACCCGGACCATCTGCGAGAAGATGGTGCGCGTGGACGCCACCGGCAATTACAAATGCTACGTGGCCATCGAGCTCAGCGCCCAGGACCTGCTGGCCGCCTACAACGAGCGCCTGAGCAAGGACGACCGCCTGCGCATCGACTACGACTACGAGAAGTTCAAGGAGACCTTCGACAAGGAGATGGAGAAGTTGGGCAACCACTGAGCCGCTCCCCGAACGTGAAGAAGCCCCTCCCCCCGGAGGGGCTTCTTCGTTCCCGGCCGGATCCCGGGGATGGACGGTCAGGGATCCGATAATGGTCGTGCGATGGGCCGGCGGCATGGCCCACCGGGGGGATCGTTTTTTCGTCGTCCTCCGCGGGCCATATCGAACTTTCCGTGGCTTTGCAACGTCACCCCATCACGAGAACCCGTCAGACCAACCTCCCCAACATGAAAACACTGTACACCGCGATCCTTGCCTCCACCGCCCTCTGCGCCAACGCTGAAACGTTCGAGCTCACCAACTCGGGCTTCACCTTCAGCCCGGACGTGATCACCATGACCACGGCCGACGACATCCACCTCGTGCTCCCCTCGCCCCATACCTGCACCGAAGTGTCGGAATCCACCTGGAACGCCGACGGCAACACCTCCAACGGCGGCTTCAACTACAGCGCGGGCACCCACACCATCACCTTCGCCATGCCCGGCACCTACTACTACGTGTGCATCCCGCATGCGAGCATGGGCATGAAGGGCATGATCATCGTGACCTCGTCGACGGGCGTGGGCGAGCACAACGCCCTGCTGCCGATGACGCTGAGCCCGAACCCCGCTGCCAGCACCGTGCGCCTGGGCGTCCAGGCCACTGATGCCTCCTCGCGCATCCACGTGCTCGACGTGAACGGCCGCCTGGTGATGGAGAGCGCCGTTCCCGCCAACGGCACGCTCGACATCTCCGGCCTGGAAGTGGGCACCTATACCTTGGTGCTCAAGAACGGCCAGGGCGACATGGTGTCGCGCGAGCGCTTGGTGGTCACCCGATAGGCATCAGCTCCCCTTGTTCCGCGCGCCCAAGGCGTCGGCCATCGGCCGGCGCCTTGGGCTTTCATGGGGTCAGCGCACACCCGCCCACCAGGGCTCGGAGGCCGCGGGATCGCCGTCCTGGACGATGCGCCCGATGCGCGGCGTCAGCAGCGGAAGGCCCAGCTCGGCCGCCCGGACGCCCAGCCGCTCGATGGGCTCCTTCCAGGGATGCAGGGCCAGGTCGAAGGTGGCCCAATGGATGGGCATGAGCCGCTGCGCCTTCACGTCCAGGGCCGCCTGCGCGGTCTGCTCGGGGAACATGTGGATCAGGCTCCAGTCGGCGTTGTACGCCCCGCACTCGAGCAAGGCCAGGTCGAACGGCCCGAAGCGTTCCCCCACCTCCCGGAACGTGGGCGAATACCCCGAATCGGCCCCGAAATAGACGCGCTGCCGCGCGCCGGCGATCACCCACGAGCCCCAGAGCGTGCGGAGGCGGTCGCCCAGCTTGCGCCCGCTGAAATGGCGCGTCGGCGCCAGCGTGAGGGTCACCGCGCCCACCTGCACCTGCTCCCAGCGGTCGAGCTCCGTGATGGCCGACGCGGGCACGCCCCAGCGCTCCAGGTGCGCGCCCACGCCGAGCGGGGCGATGAACCGCCGGTCCGTGAGCTGCGCGATGGTCGCGTGGTCCAGGTGGTCGTAATGGTCGTGCGAGAGCAGCACCACGTCCACGCGCGGCAGCTGGTCCGCCTGCATGCGCGCGGTATAGCGGAAGCGCTTGGGCCCGATGAAGGAGAAGGTGGACGCGCGCTCACCGAAGACCGGGTCGAGGAGGAAGGTGACGCCGTCCATCTTCAGCAGCAGCGATGAATGCCCGAACCAGGCCAACGCATACCCCGTGTCGGGCAGTCGCTCCCAGGCCGCACGGTCGAAGGGTACGGTGGGGATCGCGTCCACAGGGCGGCGCCCCTGCCCTTCCCGCAGCATCCGCCAGAGCACCTGCAGCATCTTGCCGGCCGGCAGGTCCATCGGCGTCTCCACCAGGTTGACGAACCGGCCGCCCACCTGGCTGGGCGAGGCCTGGATGCGCGCCTGGCGCGCACCCGCCGGAGCACCGCCCACGCGCGGCGACCACCGCATATAGGCCGCGAAGGCCAGGACGAGCGCCGCCAACAACGCGAACAAGGTCCAGAGGATCATGCGGGATGCCGGCGGAGGATGGACGCGCCGGAGCGGGTCAAAGGTCGCATGGGCCCGGCGTAACTCGCCGCAGGCCGTCCGGGGGCAACGACGATGCCCGGGGCAGGAACGCTCCCACCCCGGGCCTCATCACGCGGAAGCACCCGAGCTCACTTCCGCTTCACCGTGGCCCCCTGGGCCACCAGCGCGTCGATGTCGTTGTTCACGCTGAGGATCAGCAGCGAGGTGGCCGTGCAGAACACCGGGCTGGTGATGCAGTGGTGGCCGCTCCAGCTGCCGTCGTTGTTCTGGATGCCGATCAGCCGCGCCGTGGTGGAATCGTACCAGTTCTTCCAGGTGGCGTCCTTGCCGATGATGAGCGACTCGCCGGTCTGGAGGAAGCTGAGGAACTCCTCGCCGCCGTTGTTGCCGAAGCCGCGCAGCACGTCATCGGACTGGGCCTGCACCTTGGCCGCGTTGTAGACGTTCCACGCCGTGTGGGCCTTCTCGGCCTCGTCCTTCGTGTAGCCGGCCTTTTGCAGGCTCTCCACCGTCACCGGGGCGGCCTTCTCCACCTTGCCGTCCTTCTTCGCTTCCTCCAGCCGCTCATTGGCCTCGCGCGCCTCCTTGGCGCTGCTGCGCGTGCTGCCGCTCACCGCGTACAGCGTCACGCCCGCCGCCGCGTCCGTGGCCACGCTGCCGGTGTTCACGTCGAAGTTGGCCTTCTGGAAGTCGCGGGCCTTGTCCAGCGCCTGCTCGTCCACCTCGCCGCCCACGTGCTGCGCGCTCTCGAGCGCGTTCGTGGCGAAGCTCGACTGCAGCACGCCCGCCCAGCCGTTACCGGCCACGCTGCCGTTGCTCGTCTGCGCGTTCTGGATCTTGCGGGTGCACTTGTTCAGGGCCTGCAGCCAGCGGTCGTGCTTGGGATCGTTGCAGGGCATGCGGCCCATCAGGTTGCTGAGGTATTGCGCGGTGAGCGCCACGTCGATGTTCTGGCCCAGCTTCACCTGGATCTGGGTGCCGGTGAGGTCGGTGATGTTGAGCGCGCCTTCCGGTGCGCCCTCCACGGCCTTCAGGAGGAACTCGGTGGTGCGCGCCAGCACATTGGCGAAGCGCCCCTCGGCGGGCGTGCTGCCGGCGCGCAGCAGCGCCATGCTCACCATGGCCGTCGTGGCCGGATCGCTGGGCGAGGCGTGCGGGTCCATCACGTCCTGCCGGGCGTGGGTGCCGGCGGCGAACCCGCCGTCCGTGTTCTGCGCCCGCAACATCCAATCGTAGGCCTTGCCCTCGGCGGCAAGCACTTCGGCCGGGGTCGCCAGCAGGAAGTCGGGCCCCACGCCCTCGCCTTCATAGATGGTCTTGAACACGCACCCCTTCGGCGGGGCGGACAGGGGAGGTTCCACGCAGCAGGCCTTGGGGGCCGGGCGGAAGGACAGCAGGACAAGCGCCACCGCGGAAAGCACCGCGATCACGCCGGCGATGATGAGCGACTTCTTCATGGGGAAGGGTGTTAGGTGGACCGGTCGGATCCAAGCGCCCGTACACGCCACCGCACCGGAGGTTCGATCCATGCGCCGCACCGCGTCCATCGCGGCATGGCAATTGAGCGGGAGGCGACCTTTGCACCGTGGTCCTATCCGCCATCCCCCTACGCCCGCGCAGCCTGCTGGTGCCCGCGCTGCTCCTGGCGGGGATCCACGCCGCGGCCCAGCAGCCCGTGCGGGACCGGGACGCGTTCGACACGGCGTACGTGCACGACTATTCACGCATCCTCACGGGCCGGCTGTACATGAGCACCAAGTACAACCGGCTGCTCCTCGGCGCGCGGGAGGGGGAGCGCGACCTGTCGTTCCGGCCGAACAACCGGGTGAACTTCGGCGTGGGGGCCAGCTACCGCGCGCTCACGCTGAACATCGGCGTGGGCATCCCGCTGCTGAACCGCGACGATGCGATCCGGGGCCGCACCCGCTATATCGACGCGCAGGCGAACATCCACACCAAGCGCTGGGCCACCAACCTCTTCCTGCAGCGCTTCGCCGGCTATTTCATCAGCTCGCACCAGCTCAGCGAGCTCGGCTGGGACCAGCGGACCACCTTCCCCACGCGCGCCGACCTCCGCGAGTTCAACGTCGGCGTGAGCTCGGTGCACATCGTGAACAACGAGCGCTTCAGCTACCGCGCGGCCTTCAACCAGGACGCCTGGCAGCGCAAGAGCCAAGGCTCCTGGCTGGTGGGCGGCTACGCCACCTGGTTCAGCCTGCGCGCCGACTCCTCCCTGGTGCCCAGCGCGCTGGACGACCGGTTCGAGAGCGGCCTGCACCTGGTGAAGGGGACGTTCTGGGACGTGGGCCCGATGGGCGGCTACACCTACACGTTCGTGCACAGGGAGCACTGGTTCCTCACCGGCTCGCTGGTGGTGGGCGCGGGCCTCAGCGTGCAGCAGGCCGAAACGGACCCGGTGGACGGGGGCGCCACCACGCGCACCCGGACCGATACCGGCCCCGGCTGGCATGCGCAGATCCGGGCGGGAGCGGGCTACAACGGCGCGAAGCGCTATGTGGGGATCTCGTTCAACCAGGAGAACATCGGCTACCTGATCGACGAGCGCAACCGCTTCTCATGGAGCGTGGGCAACATCCGCCTCAACTACGTGCACCGCTTCGACCTGCACATCGGGTTCATGGACCGCGGCATCGGCTGGTTCCGCAAGAAGGTGGCCAAGCCCGTGGAGGAGGCCCTGCCCAGGATCCAGAAGGGCTGAGGCCGCCGTCACCGGATGCCCGCCCAAGCCCGCGCGATGGCCGGGGCGCTTAGGCCTCGACGGTGCGCTTGCTCGCCTTCTTCCGCTCGTTCTCGTCGAGCAGGATCTTGCGGATGCGGAGGCTCTTGGGCGTCACCTCGAGGTACTCGTCGTCGGCGATGTACTCCATGCACTCCTCCAGGCTGAACTTCACGGCCGGGGCGATGCTGGTCTTCTCGTCGCTGCCGCTGGCGCGCATGTTGGTGAGCTTCTTCACGCGGATGATGTTCACCCCCAGTTCCTCATCGGGCTTGGGGCTCTCACCGATCACCTGGCCGGCGTAGACCTCCTCGCCGGGCTCCACGAAGAACTTGCCGCGGTCCTGCAGCTTGTCGATGGCGTAGGCGATGGCCGTGCCCGTTTCCGCGCTGACGATGCAGCCCGGGCGGCTGCGCTGGAATTCGCCTTTCCAGGGCTCATAGCCCTTGAAGCGGTGCGCGATGATGGCCTCGCCCTCGGTGGCGGTGAGCAGCGGGTTGCGCAGGCCGATGATGCCGCGCGCGGGGATGTTGAACTCCACGTTCACGCGGTCGCCCTTCAGTTCCACGCTGAGCAGTTCGCCCTTGCGGCGCGAGACCAGGTCGATCACCTTGCTGCTGAAGGCCTCGGGCACCTGCACGGTGAGCGCTTCGATGGGCTCGCACTTCTGGCCGTCGATCTCCTTCAGGATCACCTGGGGCTGGCCCAGCTGGAACTCGTACCCCTCGCGGCGCATGGTCTCCACCAGGATGCCCAGGTGCAGGATGCCGCGGCCGTAGACCAGCAGCTTGTCCGGCGAGCCGGTCTCCTCGATCTTCATCGCGAGGTTCTTCTCGATCTCCTTGTAGAGGCGATCGCGCAGGTGGCGGCTCGTCACGAACTCGCCTTCGCGGCCGAAGAACGGCGAGGTGTTGATGGTGAAGAGCATGCTCATCGTCGGCTCGTCCACCTTCACGAAGGGCAGCGCCTCGGGGTTCTCGAAGTCGGCGATGGTGTCGCCGATGTCGAAGCCGTCCAGGCCCATCACGGCGCAGATCTCGCCGCTGGACAGCTCGCGGTCCTTCACCTTCTCCTTGCCCAGGCCCTCGAACACCATCAGCTCGGCCACCTTGCCTTTCTTGAAGGAACCGTCGCTTTTCGCGAGGCTCACGTTCTGGCCCGGCTTGATGGTGCCGCGCGTTACGCGGCCCACGGCGATGCGGCCCTGGAAGCTGCTGTAATCAAGGCTGGTGATGCGCATCTGCAACGTCCCGTCCACCTTCTTCGGCGCGGGGATGTGCTGCACGATCATGTCCAGCAGGTAGCTCACGTCCTCGGTCGGGGTCTTCGGATCGGGCCCCATCCAGCCCTGTTTGCTGCTGCCGTACACCACGGGGAAATCGAGCTGCTCCTCGGTGGCGTCCAGGGCGAACATCAGGTCGAACACCTGCTCGTGCACCTCCTCGGGGGTGCAGTTGGGCTTGTCCACCTTGTTGATCACCACGATGGGCTTGAGGCCGAGCTGGATGGCCTTGCCCAGCACGAAGCGGGTCTGCGGCATGGCGCCCTCGAAGGCGTCCACCAGCAGCAGCACGCCGTCGGCCATGTTGAGCACGCGCTCCACCTCGCCGCCGAAGTCGCTGTGGCCCGGGGTGTCGATCACGTTGATCTTCACGCCCTTGTAGCGCACGCTGACGTTCTTGCTCAGGATGGTGATGCCGCGCTCCCGCTCCAGGTCGTTGTTGTCCAGCAGCAGCTCGCCCACCTCCTCGTTGGTGCGGAAGAGCTGGCACTGGTGCAGGATACGGTCCACCAGCGTGGTCTTGCCGTGGTCCACGTGGGCGATGATGGCGATGTTGCGCAGTTCGGTCATGCTTCGGTCGCCGTAGCCCGGCGAAGGCGGTCCATAGGCCTGGAAAAAGGCGCGCGAAGGTACGCTTTATCGGCCTGGGAAGGGGCCGCATGTATCACCGGTCCGTTAAGTTCGCGCCCGGCCGCCCTCCCGGGTGGCCGTTCTCCACCTTCCCACCCATGCGCCCCCTGCCCTTCGCGGCCCTAGCCCTGCTCCTTTCCGCCGGCGCCTGCCGCACCCCGTCCGGGACCGATGCGGCCGATGGGGCGGCCCCGCGCGACACCAACTGGATCGGCGAGGCCCGCATCACCGCCGGCGACACCACGATCCGCCTGTGCGGCAGCGGCAAACGCTACCGCCTCACGGGCCCCGCGCTGGACTCCCTGGCGCCGAAGTACCGCTACTTCCGCACCCGGCCCGGCCAGTGGATGAAGGTGTGGTGCACCGGCCACCTGGGCGTGGTCGGCCCCGCCGGGCGGCCCGACAGCGCCCTGATCACCGGTACCTTCCAGCACCTGGACGCCTCCCTCCAATGCGACCCCGTGCCCGATGGACGCATGGCCGGGAGCTATGCCGTCGATTTCCAGGACCCCACCGGGGCCCGCTCGGTGCGGTTCGACCTGTTCGAGGACGGGCTGGTGACCATGTACACCTCCAACGGCCACGGCTCGGCCACCGTGGAGGAGGACGGGCGCTGGGGGGTGGACAGCGACGACCGCGTCATCCTGGCCTGGCCGGCGCGGGAACAGTCCATGCGCTACGCTTACACCGAAGGCACGCTCACCTCCGACATGCCGGGAGCCGGCAGCGCGGTGGTCCTCCGGCGGACCGGGCCCGCCGACCGGATGTACGGGGCCTTCGGGCGCACCGCCCGCTGGCTGGCCGCCCAGGCCGCCGCCAGCGGACAGGCCGTCCGGGCCGAGGACCTGCGCCCTTCCACCCGCCTGGCCACGCTCTTCCCCACACCGGAAAGCCGCACCGCCCTCCGCGCCGCCGCCGCCGACACCCTGCGGCTGAACGACCAGCGCATGCGCCTGGAATGGGACGCCGTGGAGGACGTGCAGGGAGCCACCGATCTGATGCGCATGCGCATCCGGCTCGCTGCGCACTGAGCGCAACGCTATCTTCGCGCCCGCTCACCGCAAAGTGGGACCCCGGCCTTCCGGGTGGACATCCTGGCCCCGTAGTTCAATTGGATAGAATGACAGATTCCGGTTCTGTTGGTTCCAGGTTCGAGTCCTGGCGGGGTCACTGAGGAACGCCGCACATCTCCCCGATGCGCGGCGTTCGCGTTCCCGGCCTAGCCCACCCGGTCCAGCGGCAGCCGGCCCCCGCTGAGGTCCTTGAAGGCGGTGGGCGTCATCCCCGTGAGCTTCTTGAACTGCGCGCTCAGGTGGGCCACGCTGCTGAAGCCGGTGCGGTCGGCGATCTCGCTCAACGTCAGGTCGCCATAACGGACCAGCTCCTTCACGCGCTCGATGCGCTGCAGCAGGAAGTACTGCTCCACCGTGATCCCCTCCACCTGGGAGAAGGCGGCGCCGATGCTGGAATAGTCCCGGCCGAGCCCCTGGCCCAGCAGGGTCGAAAGCTTCACGCGCCCCGCCGTCGGCCCGCTGTGGTGGATGGCCTCGATGATCAGGCCCTTGGCGCGCACGATCAGCTGGGCCGTCCGGTCGTCCACCAGATCGAAGCCCGCCTGCCGGAGGTCCTCGCGCAGGCCGTCCAGGGCCGGTCCGTCCAGCGGCCGGGCCAGCTCCACTTCGCCCAGGTCCAGGTGGGTCCAAGGCACGTGGCGGTCGTCCAGCACCTGCCGCACGGCCGCCCGGCAGCGGTCGCACACCATGTTGCGGATGATCAGGCGTTGTGGCTGGTCCATGTGGTCCGCTGCAAAGCTACCGCCACCGGGACCGCACCCCTCCAGACGGCGTTCGCGCGACCTTTGCGGCCGATGGGCACACCGGCCTCCTCCATGCGCCTCGACAAGTTCCTGTGGTGCGTCCGCCTCTGCCCTACCCGCAGCGCGGCCGCGGAGGCCTGCGCGAAGGGGCGCGTGCTGCTGGGCGGCCGCGAAGCGAAGGCCAGCGCCACCGTGAAGCCCGGGGACGTGATCGGCGTGCGGCAACCGCCCATCTGGCGGGTCTTCGCCGTGAAGGCCGTTCCCGCCTCGCGGGTGGGGGCCAAGCTGGTGCCCGACCTGCTGGAGGACCGCACGCCCTGGGAGGACCTGGAGAAGCAGGAGGTGGCGCGCAAGGTGCGGGCCGCGCAGCGCGACCCCGGCGCGGGCCGGCCCACCAAGCGCGATCGGCGCGACCTGTCCCGCTTCACGGACGGGTGAAGGAACGGTTAACACCATTTAGCGTTCCTTAACAGCGACCGCCCCGGGCACCCCGGTAGTTTCGTCCGCATCAGACAACGGCTCCCCATGGACAAGCATTTCCTCGCCCGCGGGCTCAGCGCCCTGCTGCTCGCAGGCCTCGGCACCGCCGTCTCCGCCCAGGAGGACGAAGAGGGCGAGCGCCGCGTGCGGATCGAGATCACCAAGAACGAGAACGGCAAGACCAGCCACATCACCCGCGAGTTCGACCTGAACAACGACGCCGAGCTGCACGATGCCCTGCGCGAGCTGGGGGTGATCGATGAGCTGAGCACCATCGGCGACGGCGAGAACCTGGTGCTGGACCTGCGCCGCATGAACGAGGGCGGCCTGCTGAACGACATGAGCCTGGCCCTGACGATGCCCGAGGACGCCCCCGATCCGATGGACGGCGAGGAGCCCGAGCAGAAGGCCTACCTGGGCGTCAACTATGCGGACTGGAGCACCTGCAACGACAAGCAGAAGAAGGACCAGCCCCCGGTGAAGACGGGCGCCTACATCTCCGGGGTGATCGATGGCTCGTCCGCGGAGGCCGCCGGCCTGGAGGAAGGCGACGTGGTGGTGGTGTTCGACGACCGGAAGATCACCAGCGGGCAGGACCTGGTGGACGCCATCAACGACCAGGGGCCCGGGAGCGAAGTGAAGATCACCTACTACCGCGGCAAGCAGAAGCGGACGGCCAAGGCCGTCCTGGGCTGGCGCGAAGAGACCCGCAACGTCTCGCGCTGGAACTGGAGCGGCAACGACGGCGGGCCCGATTGGGAGGCTTATTTCGGCGATGCCGCGATCCCCGAGGAACAAGGGTTCTTCGGCGTGATCGGCGGCCCATCGGACGATGAGAAGCCGGGCGCGCGCATCGGCGAAGTGGTGAAGGGCAGCTCGGCCGAGGCCATGGGCGTGCGGGAAGGCGACCTGATCCGCCGCATCAACGGCACGGCACTGAACGATTTCAACGACCTGGCGGAGACCGTCACCGGCATGGCCCCCGGGGAGGACATGGACGTGGAGCTGCAGCGCGGCGGCCAGGACCTGACCCTCCACGGCACCCTGGGCAAGCGCACCGTGAACGCATGGAACTGGAACGGCACGGTGCCCCCGATGCCGCCGGCCGCACCCATGGCGCCGCTCGCCCCGTCCTTCGACGATGCCCGGCGGCGCGCGATGGCCGATGAGGCCCGGGCCCGGGCGGACGAGATGCGCGCCCAGATGGACGAGATCCGCTCGGAGATGGACCGCCTGCGCCAGGAGCTGCGCGGCAACGTCACCCGGGAGATGCGGGTGAACATCAACACGATCGAGCTGTCCCCCACGGAGACCGCCGTGCTGAAGGGCAAGGGCGTGGCCAACCTCGACGTGCAACTGCAGCTGAACGACCTCCGCTGCTTCCCCAACCCCAGCGAAGGCTCCTTCCACCTGATCTTCACGGTGCCCGAGCGCGGCGACCTGAGCGTGGACGTGCACGACGCCACCGGCGAGCGCGTATACCACGAGGTCATCTCCGGCTTCAAGGGCAACTACGACCGCACCCTCGACCTGAGCGACCGGGCCACGGGCACCTACTACGTGGTGATCGCCCAGAACGGCCGCACCCAAAGCCGGAAGCTCATCAAGAAGTGACCGCAGCGGGTGACGGACCGGCCGATCCCCCGCTTTGCCGATCTTTGACGGGCATGAAGCTGCTCGTCCGCATCCTGCTCTCCACCATCGCCGTGCTGGTGGCCGACCTCCTGCTCAGCGGGGTCAACGCGCCGGACCTCAAGACCGGCCTGCTCGTGGCCGTGGTGCTGGGGCTGCTCAACGCCTTCGTGCGCCCGCTGCTGATCCTGCTCACCCTGCCGGTGACCGTGGTCACGCTGGGCCTGTTCCTGCTGGTGATCAATGCCGGCATGGTGCTGCTGGCCGCCCGCATCGTCCCCGGCTTCACCGTGAACGGTTTCTGGTGGGCCCTCGCCTTCAGCGTGGTGATGTGGGCGGTACAGTCGGCCCTGCTGGCGATCGACGGCGGGGAACGCAAGGAGCAGTAGGCAGGCACAATAGGCAGGGGCAGTAGGCATCGTTGCCACCTGCTCCTGCCTGTTGCTCTTGGTTCAATTGTCCCCGTCCAGCAAGCGGCCCAGGCCGCCGAGGATGCTGCCTTCCTCACGCCCGCGCCCACCGGCCTTCGGTGCGGCGGCGACGATGTTGTCCGCCAGGCGGCTGAAGGGCAGCGATTGGATCCACACGTGGCCGGGTCCGCGCAGCGTGGCGAAGAAGAGCCCCTCCCCGCCGAACAGCGTGTTCTTGATGCCGCCCACGAACTGGATGTCGTACTCCACCCCCACCGTCATGCCCACCAGGCAGCCGGTGTCGATGCGGAGCGTCTCGCCCGCGGCCAGGTCGCGCTGCACCAGCATGCCGCCGGCGTTCACGTACACCATGCCGTCGCCATCGAGGCGCTGCATGATGAAGCCTTCACCGCCGAAGAGGCCCGTCCCGATCTTCTTGTTGAACTCGATGCCGATGCTCACGCCCTTGGCCGCGCAGAGGAACGAATCCTTCTGGAGGATGAGGCGCTGGCCGTAGTTGCGCAGGTCCAGCGGCAGGATCTTCCCCGGGAACGGCGCAGCGAACCACACCGTGCGCCGGACCGAGGCCTGGTTGGTGTAGGTGGTCATGAAGAGGCTTTCCCCGGTGAGCACGCGCTTGCCGGCGCTCAGCATCTTGTCCAGGAAGCTCTGGGTCTGCCCGCGGCCGTCGCCGAAGATGGTCTGCATGGCGATGCCGTCGTCCATCATCATCAGGCTGCCGGCCTCGGCGATCACCGTCTCTTGGGGGTCCAGCGTGATCTCCACGCATTGGATGTCGTCACCCAGGATGCGGTGATCGATCTCGTGCGAAATGCGTTCCATGTCGGTCGGTGGTTGGGTATTGTCCGCTCCCGGCTGCGGGCTGGCGGAACGGTGGCAAAACTATCGGCGAAGCGTTCCCTGCGCGCCACCGCTCAAGCCGTAATTTGGCCGCCCTTGTAGATCGTTACACCGCACATGCCCGCCGTCACCAGCCGCACCGCCCAGCAGGAAGCCATCCTCGGCCACGACACCCTCCTGAAGGCCTGGGAGCTGATGTGCACCGCCAAGGCGATGACCGACATCTACGAGGAGCACTTCAAATTCACCAGCAAGTACGTGCACGCCACCTCGCGCGGGCACGAAGCCGTCCAGCTCGCCCTGGGCCTGCAGCTGAAGCCGCAGGACTACGTGGCGCCCTACTACCGCGACGACAGCATCCTCCTCGGCATCGGCATGCGCCCTTACGAACTGATGCTGCAGCTGATGGCCAAGCGCGACGACCCCTTCAGCGGTGGCCGCAGCTACTATTGCCATCCCAGCCTGCGCCGCACGGGCATGCCCCGGATCCCGCACCAGAGCAGCGCCACCGGCATGCAGGCCATCCCCACCACGGGCATCGCCCTGGGCCTGAAGTACAAGGAGCAGGCGGGCATCGCGCACGACCTGAACGGGGCCGCCGACACCGCGAAGCCCATCGCGGTGTGCTCGCTGGGCGATGCGTCCATCACCGAAGGCGAAGTGGCCGAGGCCCTGCAGATGGCGGTGCTCAAGCAGCTGCCCATCATCTACCTGGTGCAGGACAACGAATGGGACATCAGCGCCAGCGCGGCCGAAGTGCGCGCGGGCGACGCCACCCAGTACGCCAAAGGCTTCAAGGGGCTGGAAGTGCGCACCCTCGACGGCACGGACCTTCCGGCCTGCTACGAGGCGCTCCACGAGGTGATCGCCACCGTGCGGAAGGAACGGCGCCCGTTCCTGGTGCACGCGAAGGTGCCCCTGCTCAACCACCACACCAGCGGGGTGCGCATGGAGTTCTACCGCAGCCCGAAGGACCTGGAGGAGCATCGCAAGCGCGATCCCCAGCCGAAGTTCTTCCAGCAGCTGCTCGACCTCGGCGTGCAGCACCAGGGGTTGAAGGAGCTCGAGCGCAAGGCCATCGCCACGGTGAAGGCCGACTTCGAACAGGCGCGCAACGCCGAGGACCCGCGGCCGGAGGACCTCGTCACGCACCTCTTCGCGCCCACGCCCGTCACCGAGGAGCGCGGCGAGCGCGCCCCCAAGGACCGGGAGCCGACCGTGATGGTGGATTGTGCGCTCTTCGCCATCCGCGAGCTGATGCAGGAGGACCCGAACTGCCTGCTCTACGGCCAGGACGTGGGCGCGCGCCTCGGGGGCGTGTTCCGCGAGGCGGCCACCCTGGCGCGCGACTTCGGCGACCACCGCGTGTTCAACACCCCGATCCAGGAGGCCTTCATCATCGGCAGCACGGCGGGCATGAGCGCCGCCGGCCTCAAGCCGATCGTGGAGGTGCAGTTCGCCGATTACATCTGGCCGGGGCTCAACCAGCTCTTCACCGAAGTGGCGCGCAGCTGTTACCTCACCGTGGGCAAGTGGCCCGTGAGCTGCATCATCCGCGTGCCCATCGGCGCATACGGCAGCGGCGGTCCCTACCACAGCAGCAGCGTGGAGAGCGTCCTGTGCAACATCAAGGGCATCAAGGTGGCCTACCCCTCCACGGGCGCGGACCTCAAGGGCCTGATGAAAGCCGCCTACCACGACCCGAACCCCGTGGTGATGCTGGAGCACAAGGGCCTTTACTGGAGCAAGATCAAGGGCACGGAGGACGCCAAGAGCATCGAGCCCTCGCCGGACTACATCATCCCCTTCGGCAAGGCGCGCATCGTGCAGCAGGCCGATACCCAGGCCCTCGCGGCCGGGACGGCGGCCACCATCGTCACCTACGGCATGGGCGTGTATTGGGCCACCGCCGCGGCGCAGGCCTTCCCCGGCCGGGTCACCATCATCGACCTGCGCACACTGGTGCCGCTGGACGAGGACACCGTGATGGCCGCGGTGCGCGCGCACGGCCGCTGCCTGGTGGTGACGGAGGAGCAACGGACGAACTCCTTCGCCGAGGCGCTCGCCGGACGGATCAATGCCGCCTGCTTCGAGCACCTCGACGCACCGGTGCGCTGCGTCGGCTCGGTGGACATGCCGGCCATCCCGCTCAACTCCACGCTGGAAGCCGAGATGATCCCCAACGCCGAGAAGGTGGCCGAGGCCCTGCGGGCCTTGCTCGGCTACTGAGCCGCTGGCCTTCCGAGGATCGGCCCACAAGGGAGCCGCCGCCCGGGAGCGGCCGGCTACTTTTCAGGGTACCGATACCCTCTGCCATGATCAAAGCATTACTCACCTTATCCTCCGCTCTTTCCGCCACGCTGCTCCTCGCCCAGGCGCAGAACTATCCCAACGGCAGCACCGTCGCCAACTTCACCATCACGGACCTCCAAGGCACCGTGCACGACCTCGACGCGTACAGCGCCGCGGGCAAGTACGTGCTCCTGGATTTCTTCTTCTACGACTGCGGCCCCTGCCAGGCCAATGCTCCCTATTACAGCGAGCTGTACCAGACCTATGGCTGCAATGGCGGCGACCTCATCTGCATCGAGGTGAACTACGGCGATCCCGACACGGACGCGGAGGCCTTCTCGGTGGACTTCGCGCCGGGCTTCGCGCATCCGCCGGTGATCGGCAGCGCCACCGGCAACGGCCTGGTGGACGAATACGGCATCCCCGCCTTCCCCACCTTCTGCCTCATCGGTCCCGGCCGGCAGATGATCGTGAACGACATCTGGCCGCTCACCGGCATGTCCACCTTCGTGAACGCCTTCCCGCAAGGATCGGGCATCACGGCGCAGGCGTGCGCGGTGGGCATCGATGAGCACGCCCGGGCGGCCGCCCTCGCGGTGCGCCCCACGCTGACCGACGGTCCCGTTACCGTGAACTACAGCGGTCCCGGCGCCCAGCGCCTGGAAGTGGCCGTGTTCGATCCGCTGGGACAGCCGGTGCCCGGCCTCACCACGGCCCTGCGCCCCGGAGCGGACCATACGCTGGACCTGGGCGCGCTGGCGAACGGCCAGTACCTGCTGCGCGTGACGGCCGACGGACGCGTGGTGGACACGCAGCGCGTGGCGCTGGTCCGGTGATCCCGGGCCGCTGGACGCGGAGCGCTACTTTCACCGGGGCCATGGACGGGCATCACGCCCGCCATGGCCCTTGTGCATGGAAGAGCACCACCTCCCGGTCCAACGCACCGCCCGCTACCACACCATCGGCGACCCCGCCACGGCCCGGCATATCTGGGTGGTGCTGCACGGCTACGGCCAGCTCGCCCGCTTCTTCCTCCGGCCGTTCGAGGGCCTGGCCGAAGGCCGCTTGATCGCCGCGCCGGAAGGCCTCTCGCGCTACTACCTGGATGCCGAGCATTCCCGCGTGGGCGCCACCTGGATGACCCGGGAGGACCGCGACCACGAGATCGCCGACCAGGTGCACTACCTCGACCGCCTGGTGGAGCGGCTGCTGGAACAGTGCGGCGGACCGCGCATGGTCTCCGTGCTGGGCTTCTCCCAGGGCGTGGCCACGGCCTGCCGCTGGGCGGTGCTGGGGCGCACCGGGTTCGAGCGCCTTGTGCTCTGGGGCGGCACCATGCCGCCGGAACCAAGCGCGGACGAACTGGCGGAACGCTGGGCGGGCACGCACATCGACCTGGTGCACGGCGAGCAGGACCCCGTGGTGGACGCCGCCGCGCTGGCCCGCAACGAAGCGCGCCTGCGCGAGGCCGGTGTGGCCCATGCCGTGCACCGGTTCCACGGCGGGCACGAGCTGGACAAGCTGACGCTCCAGCGGCTCATCGCGCCGTGAGCGCGGGACCGTCCGGTTAGAACGACATCTCCGAGGAGGCCTGCCAGCCCAGCATGTCGTCGATGGTGCGCACGCTCACACTGTGGTAGTTGGGGCGCGCGGCCTTGTAGATGTTCTGCGCGATGGCCCGGCCCTTTTCCGTGGCCAGCAGCTCCTGGTACAGCGGGATCAGGAACTTCCGCCGCCCCACATGGGTGAGGAACTCGTCCAGCTTCTCGTAGGACTTCGAATAGTCGTTCCGGATGCATTGCTCCAGCCACGCCGCCAGGATCTCGGAATTGCCCGAGCGCATGAAGTGGAAGCTGCGGTCCAGCTCGTCCATCTGCGCCGTGGTGAGCCCCTCCGGCAGGTGGCGCAGGAAGTGCATCCACTCGAAGGTGGTCCAGCCCTGGGTGGCCAGCTGGGCGGCCGGCGTGCCCGCCTGCCACCGCTTGATCTCGGCCTCCACCTTGGTGAAGCGGTCCGACACCGGCACGATCACGTCCGCGGGCAGGCCCGGCTTCTCGATCCAGGCGGCCAGGTCCACCTGCACATGCGCGGGGTCCAGCAGCTGTTGCCGCAGGTAGGCCTCGAACTTCTCCGTGGTCATGCCCTGGAAGGCGAAGCGGTCGAAGTAGCCGCGCAGGAACGCGTCGAACTTCTCGCGGCCCACCTTGCTCTCGATCAGCCGCAGCAGGGCATAGCCCTTCTCGTACGCCACATCGGTCATGCCGTCGTCCGGGTCGCGGCCCGCGAGGTGGAGCTTCAGCGCGGTGTCCTCCGGGTGCTTGCCGGAATCGATCTCGGCGATGGTCGCCTGCAGGTCCTGGAAGCCGAGCAGGCTGGTCATCGCGTTGTAGTCCTTCCCATAGAGCCGCTCGGTGATGCGGTGCTCGAAGTACACCGTGAAGCCCTCGTTCAGCCAGAAGTCGTCCCAGGTGGCGTTGGTCACCAGGTTGCCGCTCCAGCTGTGGGCCAGCTCGTGGGCGATGAGGGCGGTGAGCGAGCGGTCGCCGGCCAGGATGGTGGGCGTGGCGAAGGTGAGGCAGGGGTTCTCCATGCCGCCGAAGGGGAAGCTCGCCGGCAGGATGATCACATCGTACCGCCCCCACCGGTAGGGGCCGTAGAGCGCCTCCGCGGCCTCCACCATCTTCTCGGTATCGGCCAGCTCCCATGCCGCCGTGTCCACCACGCTGCGCTCGGCGTACACGCCGGTGCGGGTGCCCGTGGGCTTGAAGGCGATGTCGCCCACGGCCAGGGCGATCAGGTAGGCCGGGATGGGCCGGTCCATGCGGAAGCTGTAGCGGCCATCGGTGCTGCGCGCCTGGGGGTTGGTGGCGCTCATCACGGCCATCAGCTCCGCCGGCACATGCACCTGGGCGTTATAGGTCAGGCGGATACCGGGGCTGTCCTGGATGGGGATCCACGAGCGGGTCAGGATGGCCTCGCCCTGGGTGAACAGGAAGGGATGCCGCTTGTCGGTGGTCTGCGCCGGCGAGAGCCATTGCAGCGCGCGGGCCTGGGCGCCGGTGCGGTAGGCGATGGTCACCCGGTCGGCGCCCGGCGGCAGCGCCACGCGCAGGGGACGCCCCATGAAGGTGCTGTCGCCCAGGGCGTACGGGGCTTCGGATCCATCGCCGAGCGTCACCTTGTCGATCTGCAGGCCATCGGTATCGAACACCACGCTGTCGCCGCCGTTCCGCTTCAGCGAATAGGTGGCCGTTCCGGTGATGCGCTGGGCGGCCATGTCCACCGCGATGTCCAGGTCGAGGTGGTCGATCACGGCCTCCTGGGGCCGGGCGAACGTGTGCGGGTCCATGACGAGCGAAGGGGGCTGGATCGTATCGGGCGCCGCAGCGGCGGCGGGGTCCTTGGTGGCGGAAGTGCCGCAGGCCTGGAAGGCGAGCACGGACAGGGCGAGGGGCAGGTGCGGGAACGCTCTCATCGGGTGGTCGGGCCATGCCCACGAACGTCCGGGGCGGCAGGCGGGCCACGAAGGTAGAGGGCACCGGAACGCCGCACCAGCCCACCCTGCTTACTTTCGGCGCAGAACCATCGCCATGCCTACCCTTCTTCGTCCCGTCCAACGCTGGGCCGCCCTGGCCCTGGTGGTGCTGGCCACCGGCTGCCTCACCATCGAAGAGAACTACACCTTCAAGAAGGACGGCTCGGGCACCATGGAGTACGTGGTGGACCTCAGCGCCTTCTCGGAGCTGATGAAGTCCATGGAGAAGATGGGCGACGGCAAGGGCGGGTCGGACAAGGAAGGCTTCAAAGCCCTGGAAATGGGCGATCAGGTGGCGCAGCTGAAGGGCCTCCCCGGCATCAAGAAGGTGAAGCTCAAGAAGGAGAAGGACGATTACGTGCAGCGGATCAGCTTCGCCTTCAAGGACCTCACGGCGCTGAACGCCGCGCTGAACGTGCTGATGCCCGACAGCACCGGTGCGAAGAAGCAGTTCTTCCATTGGGAAGGCAACACGCTGGTGCGCCTGAACAACAGCCACGCGAACGAGCTGGGCGGCGACATGGCCGGCGACCCGGAGAACGACACCCTCAACATGACGGCCATGCTGCAGAGCATGCAGTACAAGTACAGCTTCGCCTTCGCCAACGAGGTGGCCGGCACCGACGTGGCGGCGGGCATGACCAAGGAGAGCCCCAACGCGAAGCAGGTGAAGCTGAGCACCGACTGGTCCGTGATCATGAAGGACCCGGAGGCGCTGGACCTGCGCATCACCCTGAACAAGTAGGCCCGGTGGAAGCCCATCTGCTGGAGCGCGCCATCCGGCTCGCCGCCAAGGTGCACAAGGGACAGGTCGACCGCTTCAACAAGCCCTACATCCTGCACGTGATGCGGGTGATGATGCGGGGCCACGACCTGGAGGAGCAGCTGCTCGGCGCTTTGCATGACATCCTGGAGCGCTCCACGCTCACCATCCCCGAGCTGGCCGCCAAGGGCTTCCCCCCGCGCGTGCTGAAGGCGCTGGAGCACATCACCCGGCGGGGCGACGAGGACTATGAGGCCTACATCGGCCGTGTGGCCCAGGACGGCCTGGCCGTACGCGTGAAGCTGCACGACCTGGCGGACAAGATGGACCTGCTCCACGTGGACGAGCTGAGCATGGCCGACCTGAAGCGGTACAACAAGCAGCTGGCCGCCTACCACGGGCTGCGCAGGCTGGTGGAAGAGGCCCGCGCGCAGATGCCCGTGCAGCCGCGGCGCATCAAGGCCGGGGCCTGACCCCGAAGGGCCGCGGCTATCTTCGCTGCCCATTTCCAAACCGTGTCCTGTATGAGACTTCCGTTCCTCGCCCTCCTGGCCCTGCCGCTCCTGTTCGGCTGCGGCGGCTCCGGCACCGATACCAAGCGCACCGATACCACCGCCATGGCCGACAGCTTTCCTTGGGAGGTCGACCACTTCGCCGACGTGCGGGTGCTGCGCTACCGGGTGCCCGGCTGGGAGCAGCTGACGCTCGAGCAGAAGAAGCTGGCCTATTACCTCAGCATGGCGGGGCTCAGCGGGCGCGACATCATGTGGGACCAGAACTACCGGTACAACCTGAGGATCCGCCGTGCGCTGGAGAAGGTGGTGGACGGCTACACGGGCGACAAGACCACGGCCGACTGGACGAACTTCATGGACTACGCCAAGCAGGTGTTCTTCCACAACGGCCTGCACCACCACTACAGCCAGGACAAGGTGATGCCCGCCTTCCCCCGCCCCTGGCTCGAGGAGACCCTGAAGGGCGTGGGCGCCACGCTGGCCCCCGAGGTGCTCGACGCGATGTTCGACCCCACCATCGATGCGAAGAAGGTCTGCCTGGAGAAAGGCAAGGACCTGGTGCTCGGCTCCGCCGTGAACTTCTACGGCGACGACATCAACCAGAACGAGGTGGAGGCCTTCTACAAGCAGTTCGAGGTGAAGGGGGACACGGCCCCCCTCAGCTACGGCCTCAACAGCAAGCTGGTGCGCGGCGCCGACGGCAAGCTGATGGAGCGCCCCTACCGCATCGGCGGCCTGTACGACGCGTCGCTGAAGGAGATGGTGAAATGGCTGGAGCTGGCGAAGGGCGTGGCCGAGTCGCCCGAGCAGGCGAAGGTGATCGGGCTGCTCATCGCGTTCTACACCACGGGCGACCTGAAGAAATGGGACGAGTTCAACATCGCCTGGGTGCACCAGCGGAGCAAGGCCGTCGATTTCATCCAGGGCTTCGTGGAGGTGTACAACGATCCGCTGGGCAAGCGCGGCAGCTATGAATCCTCGGTGGAGATCATCGACCCGGAGGCCACCAAGCACATGCAGGTGATCCAGGACAACGCGCAGTACTTCGAGGACAACGCGCCCATCCTGCCCGCGCATAAGAAGAAGACCGTCACGGGCATCACCTACGGCTTCGTCAACGTGGCCAATGAAGCGGGCGATGCCGCGCCGAGCACGGCCATCGGGGTGAACCTGCCCAACGCGGACTGGATCCGCGCGAAGCACGGCAGCAAGAGCGTGAGCTTCGGCAACATCGTGGACGCCTATGACCAAAGCAGCGGCACCGGCTCCCTGGACGAGTTCTGCAACGACCCCGAGGAGATCGAGCGCGCCAAGAAGTACGGCCAACTCGCCGGCAGCCTGCACACGGCGCTGCACGAGGTGATCGGCCATGCCAGCGGGCAGCTCGAGCCCGGCGTGGGCACCCCGGACCGGACCATCAAGAGCTACGCCAGCACCCTGGAAGAAGGCCGGGCCGACCTGGTGGCCCTCTACTACCTGATGGACCCCAAGCTGGTGGAATGGGGCGTGATGCCCTCGCTCGAAGTGGGCAAGGCGGAATACGACGGCTACATCCGCAACGGCCTCCTGGTGCAGCTGCGCCGCCTGGCGCTGGGCAAGGACGTGGAAGAGTCCCACATGCGCAACCGCCAGTGGATCTCGAAATGGGTGCTGGAGAAAGGCGCCAAGGACAGTGTGATCGTGCAGCTGGAGCGCGATGGGAAGACCTATTACGACATCCGTGACTACGACAAGCTGCGCGGCCTCTTCGGCCAGCTGCTGCGCGAAGTGCAGCGCATCAAGAGCCAGGGCGACCTCAAGGCCGCCCACGACCTGGTGGAAGGCTACGGCGTCAGCGTGGACCAGGCCCTGCACGCCCAGGTGCTGGAGCGCGCCAAGAAGATCCCCACGGCGCCTTATGCCGGCTTCATCCAGCCCGAGCTGGTACCCGTGACCGATGCCAACGGCACCATCACCGACGTGAAGGTGGAATACCCCACGGACTTCCTGGGGCAGATGCTGATGTACGGGAAGAAGTTCAGCTTCCTCCCCGACGAGAACTAGGCGGAACGGCCTGTGCAAGAAGGCGGACCGGTGGGCCGCCTTCTTTTTTCCCATGCCCGCGTAACCCTGGCGGGGCGGTCCCGTTACAAAGGGTGTCCAAGTAGTTCAAAGGTCAATCTGAAGAGTCACGTCACCCCTGTCCTTCACTGGACGGGGGTTTCGTGCTTATGGCCGGTGCCGTTGCACAGCACGTTGGCCGCCCACGTGGCGATGAGCAGGTCGGGCTTGGTGCGGATCTCGTACCCCTGCGCCCGCACATAGCCCACGGCGGCGGTGTGCAGCTTGTGCGAGCCGTAGCGCGGGTCGCTGTTGAGGTCCATGTCGATCCGGCTCACGCGCACCCCGCCCTCCTCGGTCAGCATGCGCGCCACCTCCAGGCTCCGCTCCACCTCGCCCCAAAGGCGCGTCCACAGGTCGCGGATGCGGTCCTTCCGCTCGCGGCGATAGAGCACGTGGGCCCCATTGCGGTGGTAGCGCAGCACCACGGTGGTGGTGTAGATGGTACCGCCTCCGCGGTTCTGGCTGTCGCTGCCCACGAGCACCTCCACGCCAGGATGCGCGGCCACGGCGGCGCGCACCTGGTCCAGCAGGCGCACGGGGCGGCCATCGTACATGTCGCGGAAACCGTTCATGCGCCTGAGGATACAAGATACTTCACCGGCCGCCGCGCTTCCAGTTGCAGGGGACCCCGTGACGACTATATTTGCGCCCCCGTTCATCGGAACGGGACCACTCACCGGAGTGGCGGAATTGGTAGACGCGCACGTTTCAGGGGCGTGTGACCGTAAGGTTGTAAGGGTTCGAGTCCCTTCTCCGGTACAGCGAAGCGGCCTCAGGGCCGCTTCGTCATTCCAGGAAGGT
>JAFDZF010000011.1 GCA_018267055.1 Bacteroidota bacterium | reverse complement strand
CTGTCGGTGGAGGCCCCGTTGATCCAGTGGTAGGCCAGCGCATCGACCGGCGGGGCATGCAGCGTGACGGGCACGGGTGGGCCGGGGCAGACGGTGCGGTCGGGCCCCAGGCTGAACTGGAAAGTGGAGGGGAAGGAGATCACCGTGATGGCATCGGTGGCCGTGCATCCGCCGGCGTTCGTCACGGCCACGGTGTATGTGCCGGGCCCGGTGACGTCGAGCGTGCGCTGGTAACCGAGCGGCTGGCCCGCGCCGTTCTGCCAGGCCCATTCCACGCCATCGCTGCCCGCGTCCAGCACCAGGTGGCCGGTGGAGCAGATCGCCGTGTCGGGCCCCAGGTCGACGGTGGGCATGCCCACGCGGATGAGCACCGTGTCCGTACCGGCGATGCCGCAATCATTGTCGTAATGCACCACCAGCGTATCCACGCCCGCCTCCTGCACGTCGAGCGTGAACGTGCGGCCCACCAGGCCCAGCGACTGGCTGGGGCCGTGGTGCTCCATGGTCACGTCCAGCCCCGTGCACGAGAGGGTGTACGTGGCCGTACCGAAGTGCGGGCACAGCTCCCGCGGGCCGGTGAGCAGCGGCGGGAACTGCTCGACGCGCGCGGGCACCATGTTGGCCAGACCGAACCCGTAGATGGGCCGTGGCAGCTCCACGGCGAAGTCCACATAGGTGCAGGCCGGGCCCGCCAGGTCCGGGTGCCGGATCTCGCCCAGGGCCGGGGTCAACCCCTGCGTCACATAGATGCGGCCGTTCGGCGCGCGCTGCAGCGTGCCCAACGACCAGGAGGCATGGCTGGTGCCGATCAGCGTGCGCGAGGCGCGCATCGTTTCCGGGATGCCGGAGACGAGGTCGTACTGGAAGATCGTGTTCTGCGTGCCATAGGTATCGTCCGCATTGGTCACGTAGAGCTTCGAGCCGCTCGGGGAGAACTCCACCCCGTACTGCCCCTGGCCGGGCACGGCGCCCAGCGAGACCGGTGCGGTCACGATGCCGTATTCGTTGTTGAAGTCGAAGAGCATCACATCGTACGGGGCGCCCTGGCGGAACGCGGCGGCCAGCTTGTCGCCCTTGGGCGAGGCCTTCAGGCAGCCGAGGCTCGGCCCGTGCGTGAAGCCGGGCATGGAGATGACCGGGGTGGTGTTCACGCCCGCGGCGGTGACGCTGAAGGCGTGGAACCGGCCGAAGTTGCGCTCCATGCCGAGCACCCAGATGTCGGTGCCGTTGCAGCTGCGCGTGGCCGCCAGCTTCTCCGAGGTGGTGGACATGAGGAACTGGTTGGTCACCACCATGCCGCCGGTGCCGTTGTTCAGCGACAGGTCCACTTCGGAGTACATCATCCATCCGCCCGAGGTGCCCACCCAGTCGTCGGTGGTGAAGATGTAGTACACCGTGCCGCTGCCGGGCTTGGGCACGATCAGGGCCGCCTGCGTGGACGAGCCGCCGCCGAGGAGGCCGCTGCCGATCATCTGGTGATCGCCGTTGTACACGCCCTGTCCGTCGGTATAGAGGAGCAGGTGCCCGTTGCGGTCCGAGATGCTCGAGATCCCTTCGCCGCCGGCCACGTACATGGGTGTGGCGGTCACCTCCGGCGTGCCGCCGCCGTTGAAGGAGAGGAGGCTGCCCCCGCAGGCCAGCATCACGTTGTTCTCACCGCTCACGCAGGGCCCCACGGGCAGGAAGGCATAGGCCGAGGTGTCGGCGCAGCCCGTGCCCTGGGCGATCAGGCGTACGCTGTGGCCCCCGTTCTCCGGGAAGGGCCCGATGTTGTGCGGCGAGCCGCTCCCGGCCGGGACATCGTCCACGGACCACTGCACCGCCGTGGCTTGCCCCGTGCTGATGAGGGCCACGGCCTGGCCCGCGATCGGCGTGGGCGGCTGCATCGCGAAGGCGGCGTGCGCGTCGCAGGCCACGTCCACGGTCATCGTCGCTTCTTCCTGGCAGCCCTCGTCGATGTTCGTCACCCGCAGCGTCACGGTGTGCGCGCCCATGGAGGTGAAGGTCCACGACAGGTCCGTCGCGGTGGAGACGCTGGCGCCGTCCACCGACCAGGCCTGGTCCACCGACGTCGTGACCAGGCTGGTGTTCGTGAACGTGTACGTGCCGCCGCTCACCGGTGCGGCCGGCGGGGTGAAGCCCACGGACAGCAGGCCGGGGCAGGGGATCGCGCAGCCCGAGGAGGAGAGCAGGCTGGTGCGCGCCGTGGTCAGCATCGCCTGCATGCGGTCGGCCTGCCCGCTGGTGAAGAGGTGCTGGCACGCCTGCAGGCCGTAGTCCATGTAATCGGCGAAGAGGTCGGGCTGGTCGCCGAGGCCGCCCTGGGCCACCGGCCGGAACGGGTTGTTCGCGGACAGGTCGTCATCGTCCGTGCCGCAGGTGTTCACCGCCATGGAGCAGGGAACGGCGGCGCTGCTGCCGTCGGGAGGCGTATCGCACACGCGGTCGCCGTCCGCGAGGCAGTCGTTGTTCGTGCAGCCGCCCTCGAAGGTGTGGTAGAGGCCGAAGTAGTGGCCCACCTCGTGGATGTGCACCTTCGAGTTGTCGGTGGAGCTGCCGAACCAGCGGGCCTCGTTCACGATGCCGTCCTCCAGCCCGCCGTGCGACGAGGGGAAATAGGCGTAGCCCGCCACGCCCGCGCCGGCCGCCTGCGAGGTGATCTCGCGCACCAGCCAGATGTTGAGGTAGCGCGTGGGGTCCCAGCGCACCAGGCTCTTCAGCGCGAGGTCCTGCGTCTCCGAGGTCACGTCGGTGAGGATCGAGGCCTGGCGATCGATGCCCGGGCTGGCATTGCCGAAGGGGTCCTGCTTCGCCAGGCAGAAGCGGATGCCCACGTCCACGCCGTCGGCCGTGTGGTAGGCACCGGCGTTGGCGAAGGCATCGTTCAGGTCCGCGATGCCCTGCTGCACCTGCGCATCGGGGATGTTCTCGCTGCCGTTGTCGTGGATGATGTGGACCACCACCGGGATGGTCATCACCTCGCGCGCGGTGCCTGCGCGGGCCTCCAGGTGCGCGCGGACCATCCGGTCGATCCGTGCGGTCCGCTCCTGGACCTGCGGCGACTGCCGCTGGCGCAGCTCATCGGTGAGGCAGCCGGGAACGGGGATGCCGGTGGGCAGGAAGGCCGGGTCGGCCAGGGCAGGGCCTTGTTGGCACCGGCCCGCGAACGGCAGGCACGCCAAGGGCAGGCAGAGGGAGATCGCACGCCAGGAGCGCATCAGGGGAGAGTGAGGGATGAGCATGAGGGGAGAGTACCGTCCGCTCGCGGAAGGAGGCCGCGGGCGGGGTGCAAGGATAGACGCGGGCCTCCGGATAAAGCTGCCTACCCGCGACCGGCCCGACCCTTAAATGGATCGAACACGGCCGGGACGGATGCACCGCGCTGCCTTATTTTGGATCGACCACCCGGGGGATCTCCAGCTGCATGGCCGTGCCGCAGCCGGCCGGTTCTTCCCCGGATGGCCCGACCGCCATGCATGCAAACCGGGTGGGCCTGTTCGCGATCGTGCTGGTGGCGGCCTGTGGTGGGCCGAAGGACAAGCCTCCGCAGGCCCCGATGGACTTCAAGGTGGTCAGGCTGGAGCCGCGCACGGCGCACCTGAACATCGATCTGCCGGCCACCATCCAGGGGCAGCAGGTGATCGAAGTGCGGCCCAAGGTGGACGGATACGTGAAGGAGATCCTGGTGAACGAAGGGGCCACGGTGGCGAAGGGGCAGCTGCTCTTCACCATCAACAACCCGCAGTACGAGCAGGACGTGCGCACGGCCGAGGCGAGCATCCAAAGCGCGCAAGCCGATGTGGACGCCGCCGCCATGGACGTGGAGAAGGTGCGGCCGCTGGTGGAGAAGGACATCGTGAGCAAGTACCAGCTGCAGGCGGCGCAGTACACGTTGCAGGCCAAGCAGGCCGCACTGGCGCAGGCGCGAGCCGCGCTGGCCAATGCGCGCACGAACCTGGACTACACCATCATCCGCAGCCCGCAGGCCGGGGTCATCGGCTCCATCCCCTACAAGATCGGCGCGCTCATCAGCAGCACCAGCACGGAGCCGCTCACCACCCTGTCCGACATCGGCAACGTCTACGCCTATTACGCGCTGGACGAGAAGCGGCTGCTGCGCATCTCCGCCGCGCTGCCCGGCAACACCCTGCAGGACAAGCTGGACCACATGCCTCCCGCGCAGCTGCTGCTCGCCGACGGCAGCCTCTACCCGCTGCCCGGCAAGCTGCAGACCGCCAGCGGCCTGGTGAACACGGCCACCGGGACCATCGCCATGAAGGCCGAGTTCCCCAACCCGCAGGGCCTCATCCGCAGCGGCTCCACCGGCACGGTGCGCATCCCGCGCACGCTGGATTCGGCGCTGGTGGTGCCGCAGAACGCCACGTACGAGCTGCAGGACAAGCTCTTCACCTACGTGGTGGGCGACAGCGGCCGCGTGCACAGCGTGGCCATCACCGGCGATCCCACGAACGACGGCGACTTCTATGTGGTGCGCTCAGGCCTGGAGCCGGGCGACCGCGTGGTGGTGGAAGGCCTGGTGTCGCTGAAGAACGGACAGGCGATCAAGCCGCGCGAGGTGCGTGCGGACAGCCTCTACACCCCGCTCCGGTAACATGTTCGATCGCTTCATCGAGCGGCCCGTGCTCAGCACGGTGATCTCCATCCTCATCGTGCTGCTGGGGGTGCTGGGCCTGGTGAAGCTGCCCATCGCGCAGTACCCGAACATCGCGCCGCCCACGGTGCAGGTATCGGCCAGCTACGGCGGCGCCAATGCCGCGGTGGTGCTGCGCAGCGTGATCGTGCCGCTGGAGGAGGCGATCAACGGGGTGGAGGGCATGACCTACATGACCTCCAGCGCCACCAACGAAGGCACGGCGTCCATCAGCGTGTACTTCGCCGTGGGCACCGATCCCGACCAGGCCGCGGTGAACGTGCAGAACAGCGTAGCGGCCGCCACCAGCCTGCTGCCGAAGGAGGTGACGCAGGCGGGCGTGACGGTGAAGAAGCAGCAGAGCAGCAACCTGCTCATCATGTCCATCTACAGCGACGAGCAGGCCTTCGACCAGACCTTCCTCCAGAACTACGTCGCGATCAACCTGATCCCGCAGCTGCAGCGGGTGCGGGGCGTGGGTGCGGCCACCGTGTTCGGGTCGGCGAAGAACTACGCGATGCGCATCTGGCTGAAGCCGGACGTGATGTCGCAGTACGGCATCACCGGCGACGATGTGGACAACGCGCTGGCCCAGCAGAACGTGGAGGCCGCCCCGGGCAAGTTCGGCGAGAACGATGGGCAGAGCTTCCAGTACGTGATCAAGTACAAGGGGCGGCTGCAGAGCATCGGGGAGTTCGGCGACATCATCATCCGCGCCACGGGCAACGGGCAGTTCCTGCGGCTGAAGGACATCGCGCGCATCGAGCTGGGTGCGCAGACCTACACCAGCTTCACCACCACCGACGGCAAGCAGTCCGTGGGCATCGCCATCGCGCAGACGCCCGGCTCCAACGCGCGCGATGTGATCAACGGGTCCAAGGCCGTGCTGGAGCGGGCCGCCGCCTCGTTCCCACCGGGTATCCACCAGGCCTACCTGGTGGACATCGACCAGTTCCTCGACGCGTCCATCGACAAGGTGGTGCGCACGCTGGTGGAATGCTTCGCGCTGGTGTTCCTGGTGATCTTCCTCTTCCTGCAGGACTTCCGCTCCACCATCATCCACGGCATCTCGGTGCCGGTATCGATCACGGGCACCTTCTTCTTCCTCTACCTCTTCGGGTTCAGCATCAACCTGCTCACGCTCTTCGCGCTGGTGCTGGCCATCGGCATCGTGGTGGACGATGCGATCGTGGTGGTGGAGGCGGTGCACGCGAAGCTGGAGAGCGGCTACACATCGCCCGTGCGCGCGGCGAAGGACGCCATGCACGAGATCTCCGGCGCCATCATCTCCATCACGCTGGTGATGGCCGCCGTGTTCGTGCCGGTCACCTTCATCACCGGCTCGGCGGGCGTGTTCTACCAGCAGTTCGGCATCACGCTCGCCATCGCCATCATCATCTCCGCGGTGAACGCCCTCACGCTCTGCCCGGCGCTCGCCGCACTGGCCCTGCGCCCGCCGGACCACGGCGCCGAGGCGGCGCCGCGCACACTGCGGCAGCGGTTCAGCCGGGCCTTCAACGCGGGCTACGACGCGCTCACGGCGCGCTATTCCGGCGCGGTCCGCCTCCTCGCGCACAAGCGGTGGATCGTGGTGGTGGCGATCGCCGGCTTCGCCGCGGGCTTCTACGCGCTCATGCGCACCACGCCGGCCAGCTTCGTGCCGCCGGAGGACATGGGCGTGATCTTCGTCAACATCAGCCTGCCGCCGGCCTCGTCGCTGGAGCGCACCACCGCGGTGGCCGATGCGGTGGACAGCCTGGTGCGCACCGTGCCGCACGTGCAGAACGTGATGCGCAACGTGGGCCAGAACTTCATCGCCGGCAGCGGCAGCTCCTATGCCATGCTGATCGTGAAGCTCGACCCGTGGGACCAGCGCAAGGGCGTGACGAACGATGACGTGATCAAGCGGATCATGCAGCGCACCGCCGGCGTGCGCGAGGGCAGGGTGCTGTGCATGTCGCTGCCCACCATCACCGGCTTCGGCATCAGCGGCGGCTTCACGTTCCAGCTGCAGGACAAGGGCGGCCACACCACGGACGTGTTCTACAAGGTGGCGCAGGACTTCCTCGCGGCACTGAACGAGCGCCCCGAGGTGCAGTACGCCACCACGGCGTTCAACCCCGGCTTCCCGCAGTACGAGCTGGACGTGGACGTGGCGCATTGCATGACCTCGGGCGTGCAGGTGGGCGACGTGCTCGATGCCATGCAGGTGTTCTACGGCGGCCTTTACGCCAGCAACTTCAACCAGTTCGGCAAGCAGTACCGCGTGATCCTGCAGGCGGACACGAACTACCGGGCCGGGCCCGCCGGGCTGCGCAACATCTCCGTGCGTACGTCCGACGGCGGCATGGCGCCGATCACCGAGTTCATCACGCTCAAGCGGGTGTACGGGCCGGAAAGCCTTTCGCGCTTCAACCTCTTCACCTCCATCTCCGTGAACGGCGCCCCCAACGAAGGCTACAGCAGCGGCCAGTGCCTGCGTGCCATCGCCGAGACGGCCGCGACGCACCTGCCCCCGGGCTATGGGTTCGAATACTCGGGCATCAGCCGGGAGGAGGAGCAGAGCGGGGCGCAGGCGCTGTACGTGTTCGTGCTGTGCCTGGCCTTCGTGTACCTGCTGCTCAGCGCGCAGTACGAGAGCTACCTGCTGCCGTTCGCGGTGATCCTCTCGCTGCCGGTGGGCCTCTCGGGCGTGTACGTCTTCGCGAAGCTGTTCGGGCTGGACAACAACATCTACGTGCAGATCTCGCTGATTATGCTCGTGGGCCTCCTGTCGAAGAACGCCATCCTCATCGTGCAGTTCGCCGTGGAGCGCCGCGCGAAGGGCATGGGCATCGTGGAGGCCGCGCTGGAGGGCGCCCGGGCACGCCTGCGTCCCATCCTGATGACCTCCTTCGCCTTCGTGTTCGGCCTGCTGCCGCTGATGCTCTCCTCCGGCGTGGGCGCGAACGGCAACCGCTCCATCGGCACGGGCGCCATCGGTGGCATGCTGTTCGGCACCTTGCTCGGCGTCTTCGTCATCCCCACGCTGTACATCCTGTTCCAAAGCCTGCAGGAACGCATCGGGAAGAAGCCCGTTCCGCCGGCGCGGCCCGCCACCCCCTGAGCCATGCAACGCCCGCGTCCATCCGCCTTCCCGCGATCGCGCAGCATGCGCGGCGCATGGCTGCTGCTGGCCGTGGGGGCGCTGCTGCTGCCTGCCTGCCGCGCGCGCCGCGATGCCCGGCCGCCCATGGCCGAGGTGCGGCCGGACCTCTACCGCGATGTGTCCACCACGGACACCGCCACCCTCGCGCACCTCGGCTGGCGCCAGCTGTTCACCGATCCCCGGCTGCAGGCGTTGATCGACTCCGGCATCGCCAACAACCTGGACCTGAAGGTGGCGCAGGCGCGGATCGAACAGGCGCGGGCCAATGTCCGGCAGAGCACACTGGGCCTCTTCCCATCGCTGAGCGCCACGGGGCAGGCGACCACACAGAAGCTCGCGGACTACCAGGGCGGCACCAACGAGCAGGTCTACCAGCTCTCCGCCGCCTCCAGCTGGGAGGTGGACCTGTGGGGCAAGCTGCGCGGCATGCGGCGGGCGCAGCTGGCCACGTTGATGCAGAGCGAAGCCTACCGGCGCGCCGTGCTCACGCAGGTGGTCGCCGGTATCGCCGGCAGCTACTACACGCTGCTCGCCTACGACCAGCAGCTGGCGATCACCGAGCGCACGGTGACCAACCGGACGCAGGACGTGGAGACCATGAAGGTGCTGAAGGAAAGCGACGTGGTGACCGGCGCCGCCGTGGTGCAGAGCGAGGCCAACCGCTATTCCGCGGAAGTGACCATCCCGGACATCAAGCGCAGCATCCGCGAGGCCGAGAACGCCTTGTGCGTGCTGCTGGGCCGCCCGCCGGGTCCCATCGACCGGGGCACGCTCGACGCGCAGGTCCTGCCCGACACGCTGCGCACCGGCATCCCCGCGCAGCTGCTCGCGGACCGGCCCGATGTGCAGGAGGCCGAGCACCAGCTGCGCGCGGCCTACGAGCTGGTGGGGGTGGCGCGCGCGTACTTCTACCCCACGCTCTCGATCACCGCGGCGGGCGGCTTCGCCGGCACGGACCTCGGCACGCTCTTCGACCCGGGGTCGGTGTTCGCCAACCTCGTGGGGGGCCTCACGCAGCCCCTGTTCAACCAGGGAAGGAACCGGCAGCGGTTGCGCGTGGCGCAGGCCCAGCAGGCGGAATACCTGGCGGACTTCCAGGCCACGCTGCTGGACGCGGGCGAGGAGGTGTCGAACGCGCTCTATGCCTACGAGGCCGCCGCCCGGAAGGTGCAGCTGCGCGGCCGGCAGGTGGAGTTCCTGCAACGGTCGGTGGAATACACGAGGGAGCTGCTGAAGTACACCTCCACCACCAACTACACGGACGTGCTCACCTCGGAGCAGAACCTCCTGGCCGCCGAACTGAACGGCGTGGGCGACCGGTTGCAGCGGCTGCAGGCCGTGGTGGACCTGTACCGGAGCCTGGGGGGCGGCACCCGCTAGGGCTTTTTTTCGTCCCGATCAGCGTATTCGCCCCGGATCGTTCGTCCTCCCCGGCGTGTGAAGCCTGGATGATCCTTCCATGAACGGCGGAAACATTCCATGGCCGGTTTTGTTTCCATCGTTTCGTCGGTATACGTTTGCACCCGCAATGGCGGAAAAGGCTGAACTCTCGGACCAACAGGGGCCGGACCCCAGCGACCTCAAGGCCCAGCGCATCCTCGATGAGGCGGCGAAGGTCTTCTGGAAGTACGGCGTGAAGAGCGTGACGATGGACGACGTGGCGCGCCACCTGGCCATCAGCAAGAAGACGCTCTACCAGTACGTGGCGGACAAGGGCGACCTGGTGCTGAAGGTGCTGAACGCCACCAGCGACCGCTTCCACAAGGAGATCGCGGGCATCCAGGCCGCCGGGCTGAACGCCATCGACGAGATGCTGGCCATCGCGAGCTACATCGCGCAGGAGACGGCCGCGTTCCATCCGTCCATCTATTACGACCTGGCGAAATACTACCCGGAGGCCTGCCGCATCATGGACCGCGGCAAGCAGGTGGACGTGGTGCGCCAGATCACCGAGAACATGGAGAAGGGCATCCGCGAGGGGCTGTACCGCGACGACATCCATGTGCCGTTGCTGGCCAAGCTCTACGTGGTGCGGTTCGACCAGGCGATGACCGCCGAGATCGGCCAGCTGATGGGCCGCTACAGCCTGGCGGAGATGAACTGGGAACTGTTCCGCTACCACATCCGTGGCATCGCGAGCAAGAAAGGATTGGATTATCTGGAGAAGAAGGTGACGAAAGAACAGAACAAGGCATGAGGAGCATCATCACGATCATCGGGTATGCCACGGTGGTGGCGGCAACGGCGCAGGGGCCCATGTCCCTCTCGTTGAAACAGGCCATGGACATGGCCGCCACGCAGAGCTACACCGTGCAGAACAGCACGCTGGAGGCGGAGAAGGCGCGGGCGAAGATCAAGGAGGTCACCGCCATCGGCCTGCCGCAGATCGCCGCCACGGGCAACCTGGGCAACTACATCAAGGTGCCCACGCAGGTGATCCCGAACTTCTTCGGCAGCGACCCGGAGACCATCGAGGTGCAATTCGGCATCCCCTGGAGCCTCACGGGCGGGGTGCAGCTCAACCAGCTGCTCTTCGATGGCAGCTACCTGGTGGGCCTGCGCGCCAGCCGCGAGCTGAAGCAGAAGAGCGACAAGGAGCTGGAGCAGGCCGCCACCAATGCGCGGGCCCAGGCCGCCAAGGCCTACCTGAGCGTGCTGGCCGCCGAGGAAGGGGTGCGCCTGATCGGCGAAAGCCTGCCCGTGGTGGAGAAGGCCGCCGCCGATGCCACCGCCATGGTGCAGCAGGGCCTGATGGAAAGCACCGACGCCGACCGCCTCACCGTGCAGATGGAGGAGACCAAGGACCAGCAGCGCAACCTGCAGCAGCAGTCCGTCGTGGCGCGCGCCTACCTCTCCCTGGTGCTCGGCCTGCCCACCGGCACGCCCCTCACCCTCACCGACGCGCTGCAGCCGCTGCTCGATGATCCCGCCGAGGCCGGCCTGGTGGACATGCCCCTCGACGTGGCCCAGCACGTGGACGACCAGGTGGCCCAGTCGCTCGTGCGCATCTCCGCGCTGGACGTGCAGAACAAGAAGGCGGCCTACTACCCGCAGCTCAGCGGCTTCATCAACTACCAGCAGCAGTACTTCAGCGAGACGTTCAACCCGGGCAAGGGTCCCTGGTTCCCGGCGTCGCAATGGGGCCTGTCGCTCAACGTGCCCATCTTCAGCAGCGGCCTCCGCCAGCAGCAGGTCAAGCAGGCGCGGCTCACGCTCGACCAGGCCAACGTGAACCTGAAGGCCACCGAGCAGCGGCTGATGACCGAGCACCTGCAGCAGCAGGCCAAGCTGCGCGCCGCGCAGGACAGCTACCAGACGGGCAAGCGCAACCTGGCCCTGAGCAAGAGCATCTTCGAGCGCGTCTCCGTCAAGTTCACCGAGGGCGTGGGCAGCAGCTTCGAGCTCACGCAGGAGAACGCGAACTACCTGACCACCCAACAGACCTACATCCAGCGCATCGTGGACCTGCTGCAGGCCCGTACCGACATGCGCAAAGCACTCGACCTCTATTGATCCCCACGACCATGAAGCAGACGATCCTGTTGTTGACGATGATGGCCGTGCTCGCCGCCTGCGGTGGAGCACCTGATACGAGCGAGCTGGGCCGCAAGCGCACCCAGCGCGACTCCCTGAAGGCCGCCTACGCCGAGCTGGGCGTGAAGATCAAGGAGGTGGAGGAGTGGCTCACCGAGCACGACACCACGGTGGCCCGCAACCTGCCCACGGTGACCACCCTGCAGCTGAAGGTGGGCCCCTACGCCCACTACGTGGACGTGCACGGCAACGTGAAGGCCGACAAGGCCGCGGTGCTCTTCGCGCTGGGCGGGGGCCGCGTGCGCTCCATCCTGGTGAAGGCGGGCGACCGCGTGCGTGCCGGCCAGCTGCTGGTGAGCATCGACAGCGACGTGATCCAGAAGCAGATCGCGCAGGCCGAGACCGGCTATGAGCTGGCGAAGACCGCCTTCGAGAAGCAGCAGCGCCTGTGGGACCAGAAGATCGGCAGCGAGATGCAGTACCTCCAGGCGAAGAGCCAGAAGGAGCAGGCCGAGGCCGGTGTGGCCGCCCTGCGCGAGCAGCTCCGCCTTACCAACGTCACCGCCCCTTTCGACGGCACCGTGGATGACGTGATGGTGCGCGTGGGCGACATGGCCGCGCCGAACGCCCCGGTGGCGCGCGTGGTGGACCTCACCGGCGTGCAGCTGGAGGCCGACGTGCCCGAGGCCTACCTCAAGAGCATGCGGGCCGGTGCGCCCGTGAAGGTCGATTTCCCCAGCGTTGGTGAGTCCTTCGACGCGAAGCTCGACCACGTGGGCGAGTACATCGATCCGGCCAACCGCACCTTCAAGGTCGCCGTGCGCGTGCCGAAGAGCGAGGCCTACATGCGCCCCAACCTGCTCAGCGACATCAGCATCCTCGACTTCAGCACCGACAGCGCCTGGGTGGTGCCCAGCCGCACCGTGCTGGAGGATGTGAACGGCAATAGTTACGTGTTCGCCCTGGACGCCGTCCGCACCGACGAGGCCAAGGCCCGCAAGGTGATGGTGAAGCGCCTGAGCGAATACAAGGGCAGCACCAGCATCGCCCCGGTGGAGGCCGGCGGGCTGAAGGACGGCGAAGTGGTGGTGGACGAAGGCGCCAAGAACGTGAGCACCGGGCAGACCGTCCGCATCGGTCACACCCGATAACCCCCGAGGACCATGCATGCGAACGACATAGAGAACGACCTGCACCACGGTCCGGAGCGGCAGTTCGCGATCACCAGCTGGGCGGTGAAGAACCGCACCACCGTGATCGTGCTCACCGTGCTCATCTTCCTCATGGGCATCTACTCCTACATCGTGATGCCCAAGGAGAGCTTCCCCGAGGTGGTCACCCCGGAGATCTACGTGGGCACCGCCTACAACAGCAGTTCGGTGGTCGACATCGAGAAGCTGATCACCAAGCCGATCGAGAAGGAGATCAACACGATCAGCGGGGTGGACGAGATCAAGAGCACCACGGTGCCCAACTACAGCGCCATCAACATCAAGTTCAACTACAACGTGACGCCCACCGAGGCGCTGCGCAAGGTGAAGGACGCGGTGGACAAGGCGCGCGGCGACAAGGACTTCCCCACGGACCTGCCGCAGGAGCCCAACGTGTTCGAGATGAACTTCTCCGAGCTGATGCCGGTGATGAACATCAACCTGAGCGGCGACTACCCCATGGAGCAGCTGCACAGCTATGCGAAGCACCTGGAGGACCGCATCGAGGCGCTGCCGGAGATCAACAAGGTGGAGATCCGCGGCGTGCCCGACCGGGAGATGCGCGTGAGCGTGGACCTGGCCCAATTGGAGGCCCTGCAACTGAACCTGGACGACATCGGCAACGCGCTGCGCACCGAGAACCTGACGATCAGCGGCGGTGAGCTGCTGGTGAACGACCAGCGCCGCGCCGTGCGCATCATCGGGGAGTTCAAGGACGAGGCGCAGGTGCGCGACATCGTGGTGAAGAACGAGGGCCAGCGCGAGGTGCGCCTGGGCGACATCGCCGACGTGCGGTTCACCTATAAGGAGCCCGAGAGCTTCGCCCGCGAGTACGGCAAGCCCGTGGTGATGCTGGACGTGATCAAGCGCGCCGGGGAGAACCTGCTCACCGCCAGCGACGCCATCACCAAGATCCTGGAGGAGGACCGTGGCCGCGCGTTCCCCGAGGACCTGAAGGTCACCATCACCGGCGACCAGAGCGAGAACACGCGCACCAGCGTGGACGAGCTGATGAACCACATCGTGCTGGGCGTGATCCTCGTGGTGGGCGTGCTCATGCTCTTCCTCGGCCTGCGCAACGCCCTCTTCGTGGGCCTGGCCATCCCGATGAGCATGTTCATCTCCTTCACCCTGCTCAATGCCTTCGGCGTCACGCTGAACATCATGGTGCTCTTCGCGCTCATCCTGGCGCTGGGCCGACTGGTGGACGACGGCATCGTGATCGTGGAGAACATCTACCGCCACATGAGCAACGGCGAGCCCGCGCTGAAGGCCACGCGCCTGGCGGTGGGCGAGGTGACCATGCCCATCGTGGCGGCCACCACCGCCACCGTGATGGTGTTCGTGCCGCTGCTCTTCTGGCCGGGCATCATGGGCGAGTTCATGAAGTTCCTGCCCATCACCTTCATGATCGCGCTGGGCAGCTCGCTCTTCGTGGCCCTGGTGGTGAACCCCGCGCTCGCCTCCAAGTTCATGAAGGTGGAGAAGGACGAGATGAAGAACAGCAAGATGTGGCGCCTGGTCGGCATCCTGGTCGCCCTCGGCACGCTCATCGCGGTGATGGGTGCCAGCGCCAAGGCCAACGGCGTGTTCGGCTTCGGCCTGCTCATCGTCTTCTTCGGCGTCATGGGCGTGGTGAACGCCAAGTGGATCGGCCCCGCCACGGACTGGTTCCAGAACGTGTGGCTGCCGCGCATCGAGACGCGCTACGAGAACTTCCTGCGCTACGCGCTGAAGAAGCACCACCCGCGCACCTTCCTCTTCGGCACGTTCGGCCTGCTCATCCTGGCCTTCATCCTCCTGGGCGCCTTCCCGCCGAAGACCCTGTTCTTCCCGGAGAACGAGCCGGAGTATGTGAACGCCTTCATCGAGGCGCCCATCGGCACCGACATCCTGCGCACCGACAGCATCGAGCGCATCGTGGAGAAGCAGGTGATGAAGGTGGTGAACGACCCGAAGTACATGGACGTGCGCGATGTGAAGATGCCCGACGGCACCACGCGCAAGGACACGTTCAACTTCCTGGTGAAATCGGTGATCGCCCAGGTGGGCGAAGGCACCAGCGACCCCGGCAGCGGGGAGCAGGCCGCCGGCCCCACCCCGCACAAGGCACGCATCCAGGTCACCTTCGTGAAATATGCCGATCGCCGGGGCCACAAGACCAATGACGTGCTGGAGGCCATGCAGAAAGGCGTGGCCGGCTACCCGGGCGTCATCGTCACCGTGGCGAAGAACGCCGCGGGTCCGCCGGTGGGCAAGCCCATCAACCTGGAGATCAGCGGTGACGACATCGAAGGGCTCCTCTCCGAGGCCGAGCGCGCCAAGACCTTCATCGAAGGCCGCAACGTGCCGGGCGTGGAGGCCCTGCGCATCGACATCGACCGCGCCAAGCCCGAGATGCCCATCGTGATCGACCGCGCCAAGGCCCGCCGCCTCAACGTGAGCACCTATGCCATCGCGGACGCCATCCGCACCGCCCTGTTCGGCAAGGAGGTGAGCACCTACCGCATCGACGGGGACGACGACGACTACGAGGTGAACGTGCGCCTGAAGGACGACTACCGCTACGACGCGCAGCGGCTGATGGACATGAAGATCACCTTCCGCGACATGGTCACCGGGCAGATCCGCCAGGTGCCCATCAGCGCGGTGGCCAAGGACGAGCGCAGCAGCACCCTCAGCGCCATCAAGCGCAAGGACCTCAAGCGCGTGGTGAGCGTGAGCAGCAACGTGATCGCCGGCTACAACAACAACGAGGTGGTGCAGCAGATCAAGGACGAGATGGCCGCGGGCTTCGACCTGGACAACCGCTTCACCATGAAGTTCACCGGTGAGCAGGAGGACCAGGCCAAGGACATGAACTTCCTGGGCATGGCGTTCCTGGTGGCCATCTTCGTGGTGTTCCTCATCATCGTGGCCCAGTTCAACAGCATCAGCTACCCCGTGGTGGTGATGAGCACGGTGGTCTTCAGCACCATCGGCGTGTTCCTGGGGCTGGTGGTGTTCCGCATGGAGTTCGTGATCCTCATGACCATGCTCGGCATCATCTCGCTCATCGGCGTGGTGGTGAACAACGCCATCGTGCTCATGGACTTCGCCCGCCTGCTCTTCGACCGCAGCCGCCGCAAGCTGGGCATCGAGGAGGGAGCGCCCATCCCCAACGAGGAGAGCCGCGAGGCGCTGGTGATCGCCGGCAAGACGCGTCTGCGCCCGGTGCTCCTCACGGCCATCACCGCCGTGCTGGGCCTGCTGCCGCTCGCCGTGGGCCTCAACTTCAACTTCTTCACCCTCTTCAGCGAGCTGGACCCGCACATCCACATGGGCGGCGACAACACCATCTTCTGGAGCCCGCTGAGCTGGGCGGTGATCTTCGGCCTCACCTTCGCCACCTTCCTCACCCTCATCATGGTGCCGGTGATGCTGCTCATCATCATGAAGATCAAGGCCCGCCGGGCCTGGAAGAAGCACGTGCGCGAGCATGGGCACACCCCCATCACCTGGCAGAAGCCGGACGTCGACCCCGGCCACCAGCCCGGTCCGGCGACGGCCTGACCCATCACGATCCCAATGCGAAGGCCCCCGGCACTTCCGGGGGCCTTCTTCGTTCCACGGGACGATGTGTTCCGGTCCATCTCAAGCGGTCCGGGCTATCGGCGCGCTTCGACCAAGGCAGCGGGCGACCGGTTCAGTGCGCCACGATCAACCGTTCGGTCACGCGGTCGCCTTCCTGTTCCACGTTCACCAGGTAGATGCCGTCGGGCAGGTCGGACACCCCGGCGATCAGGCGTTGGCCGGCGGTCTGGTTCACCTGGTCACGGCGCATCAGGCGGCCGTCGCTGCCGAGGATGGAGACCACCGCGGTACCGGTGAAGCCGGGGAAGGCGATGGAGACCTCGTTGCTGGCCGGGTTGGGGAAAAGCACCACGCGGCCGGTGGTGGCCTGCTCGAACGTGCCGGTGTTCCAGTTGCCTTCGCTGAACCCGGTGGAGGAGGGACCGCTGGATTGGGCCGCTGCCGTCAAGGTGGACGCCGCAGCGGCGATGAGGATCAGGGCTTTCATGGCGGAAGTGTTCATGGCTCCCCCACGCGCATAGGCCATGCCGGGGGCGCCCCAACAACTGTTAATTCCGCCGTCCGCTCACCACTGGACCCGCAGGTGCACGCCCAGGAGGTCCGGGCCGATCACCGGCGTCAGGCCCAGCCGGTCGTTCCGTCCGGTGCGGTGCCAATACGGCACCAAAATGCCTGCGGCGGCGCCCATGAGCCCGCCGAAGACCACATCGCTGGGGAAATGCTTGCCGCCCTGGATGCGGTAGTAGCCCACGAGGGCCGGCGGGATGGTGGCGGCGCCATAGAGCCACCACCGCTTGCCGCCCAGCTCGGGGTGCAGGTCGCTGAGCACCTGGGCCATGAAGAAGGTGGCCACGGCCGCATTGGCGGTATGGCCACTGTAGAACGAACGGATGTTGCGTGCATCGCGCCGCTGCCCGTCGGAGGCGGTGGCCAGGTAGGTGATGGGCCGGTAGCGCTTTACGCCCACCGAGCCCCAGGTCTGCAGGCCACCGGTGACGGTGGCCGCCTCCACGTAAAGGGTGAGCACGCCGAGCCATTCGCGCCGCACACGCCGGTCCAGGGCGAGCAGGACCGGGGCCACGGCCGCCGTGTTCAGCAGCAGGTCGGAGCGGCCGAGCATGCGGTCCTG
>JAFDZF010000119.1 GCA_018267055.1 Bacteroidota bacterium | reverse complement strand
GGTGAGCTGCTGCTGGGGGCGTTCGGCGATGAGCTGTGCCTGTGCGACTGGCGCTACCGCCGCATGCGCGATGCCGTGGATGCGCGCATCCAGCGCGGCCTGGGCGCGACCTACCAGGAAGGCTCATCGCCCGTGATCGAGGCGGCGATGGACCAACTGGCCGCCTACTTCGCCGGTACGCGCACCACGTTCGATCTGCCACTGCGCCTGGTGGGCACCGCCTTCCAGCAGCGCGTGTGGGAGGCCCTGTGCGCCGTACCCTACGGCACCACGACCACCTATGCCGGGCTTACGGCCCGGGTGGCCGAGGCCACGGCCATCCGCGCGGTGGCGGCGGCGAACGGCGCGAACGCGCTCTCGATCATCGTGCCGTGCCACCGCATCGTGGGCAGCTCGGGCGAACTGGTGGGCTATGCCGGCGGATTGCCGGCCAAGGAGAAGCTGTTGCGGCTGGAGGGAGCCCTCCCCCAAAAGCTGGAGCTCGACCTCTTCGCGGCGGAAGGCTGAGCGGGTCGCGCATCAGCCGGCGTGCTTCGCGAGCCAGCCCAGGATGTGGTCGGCGTCCTCCTTCCACGTGGGCTGCCCCACCACGTAGTGGTTGCGTCCGGGGAACTCCTTGTAGTCGAGCACCGAGCCGTTGTCCTTCTTGTAGCGCTTGTAGTTGCGTTCGTTCAGGTGCGCCGGGATGATAGTGTCCTTGTCGCCGGAGGTGATCAGCAGCGGCGGGTGCGGCTTATCATAGTCCACCTTCGCGGCGCTGGTGAGGCCACCGCGGGCCACGGTCTTGGACTCGGGGATGGTGCAGGCGTCATAGGCGGCGCGCTGCTCGGCCAGCGGCATGCCGTTCACGAAGGCGTACTGCCAATCGCTGAAGGACATCAGGTAGGTCTTCTTCGTCGAGGTGAAGAGCCCGAGCGACTTCCAGCCCGCTTTGAGGAAGGAGAACTCATAAGGGAACACGCCGAGCGTGGGCACCGGATGGATGGCGACGCCGGCCGCCACGAGATCACGGTTCACCAACAGCTGCGTGACCAGCCCGCCGAGCGAATGCCCGATGGCGATGGGTCTCTCGGGGAACGACCGCACGATGCCGGCGTAATGGTCGATCAGCCGCGGGAGGGTGAGCCGTGCGAGGTCCTGGTCCTTGCCCTGCCGGTCGCGCAGGGCCTGTGCCGTGGGGGCATCCTTGTACGGCCAGGGCGGTGCGATGGTGGTATAGCCTTGTTGCTCGAAATGGGTCTGCCACGGCGCCCATCCGCTGTGGTGTACGAAAGCGCCGGTGATGAATACGATGTGCTTCGTGCGGGGCATATGCGTGCTCATGGGTGGGAGGGGCGGTGAGGGTGCCGTTGAAGATAACGGGCCTTCGGACAGGGTGGGCGCGCCGTGACAGCCCTACCTTCATCGGGTCCATGGCCTGCCGCTCCATGCACCTGTTCCCTGCCTTGCGTTCGTGCCTGCTGCTGTCCGTCGTGATGGCGGTCCAGGCCATGGCGCAATCGATCCCGGCGGAGCGCGTCACCGATTGGAGCAAAGCGGGCCTTCAGCTCACCCCGCCGACCCCTACGGTCACCGTGGACATCACGGACTTCGGCGGTTCCGGCGACGGGGTCACGCCCAACGATGCCGCGCTCGCGGCGGCCTTCGCCGCGGTGCAGGGGCAGGCGGCGGTGGTCCGGTTCCCGCCCGGCGATCACCTGTTCACCTCCACGATCCTGCTGCCCGACAGCGTGGTGTTGCGGGGCGCCACGGCCGATCCCACCACGCTCACGTTCGACCTGGGCGGGGCGGGCTACTGCATCGCCGCGGTGGGGCAGGAAGAGGCGGCGCACCATGTGCTGGAGCAGGCCGGCACGCGCGGTGGCACGCAGCTGTGGACCACCGACGTGGGCGACCTCGCGCCCGGCGATGCGATCCGCCTCTACCGCGACGATGCCGCGCTGGTGACATCGCCCTGGGCGCTCGGAACGGCCGGCCAGCTCGCGCGCGTGACGGCGGTGGCCCCGGACCACGTCACCATCGCCGCGCCGCTGCGGGCGGCCTATCCGCCGGGGGAGGCCTCCTACTTCACCAAGCTGCGGCCGGTGCTGTACGCGGGCATCGAATGCCTGAAGCTGCGGCGCATGGACGCGGCCCCGCCGGACGAGTGGTCGAACATCTTCTTCGGCCGCGCCTCCCACTGCTGGGTGCGGGGCGTGGAGAGCGAGCGCTGCAACTTCGCGCACATCGAGCTGTTCGCGAGCACCAACTGCGAAGTGAGCGGCTGCTGGCTGCATCATGCCTTCGCCTACGGCGGCGGTGGCCAGGGCTATGGCGTGCTGGCCTACTACACCGCTGGGGAGAACCTGGTCTACGACAACCTCTTCGAACACCTGCGGCACGCCATGATCGTGCAGGCGGGCGCCAATGGGAACGTCTTCGCCTACGACCGCTCGGTGGACCCCTACTGGAACGAGGGGCTCTTCCCCACGAATTCCGCGGGCGAGATCGTGCTGCACGGCGACCATCCGTACATGAACCTGTTCGAAGGCAACATCGTGCAGAACATCGTCGTGGACGATTCGCACGGGAAGAACGGCCCCTTCAACACCTTGTTCCGCAACCGCGCCGGCGGGTGGGGGCTGGTGATGAACACCGCGCCGGCCACCGATTCGCTCAACATCGTGGGCAACGAGATCGTCGGCTCTCCCGGGCTGTACGTCGTGAACGGGCAGGGGGCGTTCGCCTATGGCAACAATGTCCAGGGCGTCATCACGCCGGCCGGCACGGACGACCTGGTGGATGCCTCGTACTATGCGGCGGAGGAGCCCGGCTTCCTGGCGGCGTTCGGCGGATGGCCGCAGATCGGGCCGCACAGCGTGCCGCCCGGGTCGATCCCCGCCGCCGAGCGGTACACGGCAGGGGGGACGCGCACGGTATGTGAGGAGCCCGACCCCGTCAGTACGTGGATCGCGGCGCATGCGCAAGCGGCCCTACGTTGCTTCCCGGTGCCGTTCGCGGACGGGTTCCGCGTGGAGGGCCTGCCGTCCGGCAAGGCCGATGTGCGATTGGTCCTGCGCAATGCGCTCGGGGCCGTCGTGCTGCAGCGCGGAACGGGGGCGGCGACCTCGGTGGACGTGTCGGGCTGCGGGGCTTTCCCCGCGGGGATGTACATATTGGAGCTTTCCGATGGCCAGGGCTGGCGGGCTTGCGTGCGGGTGCTGAAGGACGGGGCTGTGGATGGCCCCTGTATCTTGCCCGCGACCTGCCCGGGCCGATGAGCGCACCGCTCCAACTCCGTACCGTGAACGTGACGCGCTACATCATGCCGTTGCGCGAAGGCGGCTCGTTGCCCGGCCTGGTCGAGGCCGACGACGGCTTCAAGTACGCGGTGAAGTTCCGCGGCAACGGCCATGGCCCCAAGGCCCT
>JAFDZF010000118.1 GCA_018267055.1 Bacteroidota bacterium | reverse complement strand
GGGAACCGGGGGGATAGGTCCAGGTGCCGTTCGTGGCGGGGCTTCCGCCCAGGCGGGTGATCAGCTGGAACTGCGGCTCGGACGTGCACACCGTGATATTGCTGCTGGTGCCCGCATTGGCCACCGGGCTCACCGCGATGGTCACCGTGGCCGTGGCATTGGCGCAGGGCGGCACGCCGGGCACTGTGTACGTGTACACACCAGGCGCGCTCGATCCCGGGGTGAAATTGCCGCTGGGGACGGGCGGGTTCGCCGGGGCGGGGCCCGTCCACGAGCCGGTCTGGTCGGGCGTGCCTCCCAGCAGGCCCACCAGGGCGACCGTGCCGCTGCCGCTGCACAGGGTGACGCTCGTGCTGGTGCCGGCGTTCGCGGCCCCCACCTCGAACACGGTCACCGTGGCCTCATCGAAACCGCAGGGAGGCTGCCCGCTGCGCTTATAGGTGTAGATGCCTGGCAGGCTCACGCCCGGGGTATAGATGGCGCTGTTGGGGTAGGGATCGCCGTGGGGGTCGCGCCAGCTGCCACCGGGCTGGGCGCCCGCCAGCAGGTCCAGCAGCGAGAACGGCGCCGCATTGCTGCACACGGTGATCGACCCATCATTGCCGGCGAAGGGCGGGTCGTTCACGTTCACCGTCAGCGCCGTGATGGCATTGCTGCACGGGAAGGTGCCGGCCACCGTGTAGAGGTACACTCCCGGCGGGTCCAGCCCCGGCACGAAGGTGGACCCGTGCGGCGTATTGTCCGGTGCGGCCCACGTGCCCGAGCCCGCGGGCGAGCCGCCCAGGCGCGAGGTCATGTTGAACGATGGGCTGTTCGCGCACACCGTGGTCACCGCCGAGCTTCCGGCGTTCGGGGCGGGCGTCTCGGTCACCGTCACGAAGGCGATGGCGCTGGGACAGGGCGGCGAGCCGTTCACCGTGTAGCTGTAGGTCGCCGGCGAATCGAACTGCGGGTTGTAGTTGCCCGAGACCACCGTGGGGCTCGGCAGGCGCCGCCATTGCCCACCGGTCTGCGGCGACCCGTTCAGGTAAGGAAAGAGGTTCACCTGCGAGCCGTTGCTGCAGAAGTTGGCCGAGCCATTGTTGCCCGCGTTGGGCGCGGCCACCACCGTCACCGTCACCTGTGCCGAATCGGAGTTGCAGGCCAGCGTGCCCGTCAGCCGGTAGCGGAAGTGGTAGGGACCCGCCCCCGACACGCCGTTGGCATTGAAGAACTGGCCCGTCACCAGCCCGGTGTTGTCCAGGTCGACCCAGGTGCCACCGGGCTGCGGGGTGCCGCCCAATCCGGTGAAAAGGTCCACCTGCGTCTGCGAACCGCATACCGTCAGCATGCCCGAGGTGCCGGCGTTCAGCTGCGGCACGATGGTGACCCGCGCCACGGCGCTCGCCGCGGCGCATTGGGCGTTGCCCGGCACGGTGTAGGTGAAGTCGTAATCACCCGGCGGCAGGCCCAGCGGGGTGAAGAAGTTGGAGCTGAGCTGCCCCGAATTGTCGTCGTCGTTCCAGCTGCCGGTGAGATCAGGCGTGCCGCCCAGCACGTCGAAGAGGTCCACCTGGCCCTGATCGCTGCAGACCGTGAGCTGTCCGCTGATCCCCGCGTTGGGCGCCTGCACGACGGTCACCGTCACCGTGGCGGTCGCATCGGCGCAGGGGGCCGTGCCCGTCACCTTGTAGGTGTAGACGCCCGGCGCGCTGGTGCCGGGGATGAAGACGCCGCTGCTGCTCCCGCCACCGGGTGCCGTCCAGGTGCCGCCCACATCGGGCGAGCCGCCCAGGCTGTTGAAGAGGTCCACCGTCGCATGGGTGCTGCACAGCTGGAGGGACCCGTTCGTGCCCGCCACGGGGCGGCGGTTCTGGTTCACCACCACCACGGCGGTCGCATTGGCACAGGGGCTGAGGCCGGCCACCGTGTACGTATAGCCGCCCGGCACGGCCGCCGGACCCGGCGTGTAGGTGCCGGAGAAGGGCTGGTTGTTCGGGTCGCGCCACGTGCCGCCGGCATCAGGCGTGCCGCCCAGGACCGTCGACAGGGCGAAGGGTGCGGCATCGCTGCAGACCGTGGTGCTTCCGCCGGTGCCCGCGTTGGGGGCCTGGTTCACGTTCACCGTCACCTGCGACGTGTCGTTCGCACAGGGGGCCAGGCCGGTGGCCACATAGCGATAGACGCCCGCCGGGGTGGTGCCCGGGGTGAAGGTGCCCGGCACGGTGGCGTTCGCTGCGTTCCGCCAGGTGCCGCCCGCGTCGGGGGAGCCGCCCAGCACGTTCACCATGCTGAAGGCCGGCCCATTGCTGCAGACCGTCACGGTCCCATCGGTGCCCGCGCGCGGAGCCTGGTTCTCCACCACTTGCACGGTGGCCGATACGTTCGGGCAGGGCGCTGTGCCCGTCACCGTATAGGTGTACACGCCCGCCGGGTGGGCGGGGTTCGCCGGCTGGTAGATGCCCCCGGCCAGGGTGCCGCCACCGGGCTTCGTCCAGGTGCCGCCCGCGTCGGGGGTGCCGCCCAGGTGGGTGAAGAGGTTCTCGTCGGGGCTGTTGCTGCACAGCGTGGCCGAGCCGTTGCTGCCCGCGTTCGCCGCCTGCACCACCGTCACCGTCACCGTGGCCTGGGCGTTGGCACAGGGGGCCGTGCCCGTCACCGTGTAGGTATAGATGCCCGGCGCGCTGGTGCCGGGAACGAAGGTGCCACTGAAGGGACCGCCGCCCGGGGCCGTCCAGCTGCCGCCGGCATCCGGCGTGCCGCCCAGGCGGCTGAACAGGGCGAAGGACGCCCCCGTGCTACAGACCGTGTGCGTGCCGTTGCTGCCCGCGTTCGGCGCCTGGATCACCGTGACGTTCACCGTGGCCTGGGCCGGGACGCACGGCGCGAGGCCGTTCACCGTGTAGGTGTACAGCCCGGGCGTGCTGGAGGCGGGGTTGAAGCTGGCCGTTGCCGGACCTCCGCCCGGACCGGTCCAGGTGCCGCCGGCCTGCGGGGTGCCGCCCAATTGGCCGAAGAGCGAGAAGGTCGCGTCGTTCGAGCATTTCACCACGCTCGTGCTGGTACCTGCATTGGGCGCCGGGTTCACCACCACGTTCACCGTTGCGGTCGCGGGATCGCAGGGCGCCTGCCCCGTCACGGTATAGGTATAGATGCCCGCGGGGTCCACGCCCGGCTGGAACTGGTCCGCATGGGGACCGCCCGGGCCGGTCCAGGTGCCGCCCGCGTCCGGGGTGCCGCCCAGCTGGGCGAAGAGGCTGAAGTTGGCGTCGGTGCTGCACACCGTACGGGAGCCGTTGGTGCCCGCGTTCGGGGCCTGGCGCACGGTGATGTTCAGCGTGGCCGTGGCGTTCGCGCAGGGGGCCGTGCCCGCCACCGTATAGGTATACACCCCGCCGGCATCCGTTCCAGGGGTGAAGGTGTCGCCGTGCGGGTTGCCCCCGAAGGTCCAGCTGCCACCGGCCTGGGGCGTGCCGCCCAGCTGACCGCGCATGGAGATGGGGGCGTCATCGCTGCAGATGGTGATGCTCCGGTTGGTGCCGGCGTCGGGGGCGGCCACCACCGTGACCGTCACTGTGGCGCTCGCGCTCGCGCAGGGCGGGGTACCGTTCACCGTATAGGTGTATACCCCGGCGGCCGAGGTGCCCGGTGTGAAGGTGCCGCTGACCGGCGAGCCGCCGAAGGTCCAGGCCCCGCTGGCATCGGGCGTACCGCCCAGGCGGCCGAACAGGCTGAAGGGGGCGCCGTTGCTGCAGACCATATGGGTGGCATTGGTGCCCGCGTTCGGGGGGGTGATGACGGTGACGGTGACCGTGGCCGTGGCGTTCGCGCAAGGCGGGGTCCCCGCGACCGTATAGACATAGGCGCCCGCGGCGGACGTGCCCGGCGTGAAGGTGCCGCTGACCGGTGAGCCGCCGAAGGTCCAGCTGCCACCGGCGTTGGGGCTGCCGCCCAGGCGGGTGAAGAGGCCCACCGCCGCCCCGTTGGTGCAGACCGTCAGGGTGCCGTTGGTGCCCGCGTTCGGGGCGGCGTGCACGGTGACGGTCACCGTGGCGCTGGCATCCGGGTCGGGGAAGGTGCCGGTGACCGTATACACGTATGCGCCCGGCGGGTCGATGGCCGGGTCGAAGGTGCCGGAATGCGCCCCGCCCGGGCCGGCCCAGGTACCGCCCAGGTCCGGGGTGCCACCGAGGTAGGAGAACAGGCTGACCGGGGCGCCCGTGCTGCAAAGCGTGACGCTGCCGTCCGTGCCGGCGTCGGCGTCCCGGACCGCTTCCCGGCCCATCACGGTCAGGGGAGCCAACAGACAGACCGTCCACAGGGCGGCCCATCCTATCGTCCGGGTCGTGTTCAGAAAGGCTCCCAAGGCGTTCGTGCTAGCGGTCCTCCGAGTGCGGAAAAGACCGCCAAGTTAACAAGGTCCCTACGTCCAGCGCCACTTTCTGGGGGGCGGTGGCGCGCTTCCGCGTACCGGACGCGGGCGCTCCGGCAATGGCTGCCTGCGCACGGGTTCCGGTCGGTAGCAGGGCCACTGCTGTTCGACGGCGGCGCGGCCGGTCGGTCACTCAGGGGGCCGGCACCGCGCCCGGTGTCGGCTTGGGCGGAGGAGGGGTCTTGCCGAAGGTGACCCCCAGCATCACCTCGTGGGTGCCCGAGCTGTAGTTGCGCAGGTTCGTGGTGGTGATGTCGTAGCTGTAGCCGAACTGGAAGGTCTTCCGCATCCAATACCCTACCATCACGCTGATGGCATCGTTGGTGCGGTAGGTGCCCCCGATCCAGATCATGTCCTTGTAGCGGAGGGTGGCCGTGAGGTCCAACTTCGGGGGCACGGGGTCCACGTACTTCAGCAGGAAGGAAGGCTCGAGCTTCAGGTCCTCGTTCAGGCGCAGGCGGTAGCCGCCCATGGCATAGTAGTGCGCGGCCAACTGGCTCAGGGTCTGGTCCTGGTCGTCGAAGAACCACATCTTGTTGCGCAGCAGCTGCGGCGCCGTGGCCCCGAACCACCAATCGTCGTGGTAGAGGTAGAAGCCGAAGGTGGCGTCGGGCATCAGCTCCCCGCGCAACTGGTTGTCCATGATCGGGTCGTAGCCGTCGTGGAAGGTGATCTTCGACCCGTCGATCAGGAACTGCAGCATCCCGAAGGACAGGCCCAGCCCCAGCTTGATGTGCTCGGTGAGGCGCAGGTGGTAGGCGTAGCTGAGCTGCATGCCCGTGCGGCGGGAAGGCCCCACGTTGTCCGTGAAGAGGTAGCCGCCCACCCCCATCTTGGTCCCGATGGGCGTGATGCCGCTGAGCATGAAGGTGCGCGGGGCGTCCTGGATGCCCACCCACTGGTTGCGGTGCGCGCTGCGGAACTCGAACCAGGGCCGGCTCCCCGCCACGGCGGGATCATAGAGGTAGTCGTGGCTCGTGTACTGGCTGAGCTGCGGCAGTTGCTGCGCCCGCAGGCCGTCGACGGTCAGCACCGCGAGCAGGACGAGGAGGAGGTGTCGCATGGGGGCCATGGGTCAGCGGATCACGGTGAGCGGACCGGTGAAGGCGTTCGGGAAGCGGGGATCGTTCAGCTTGATCGCATAGTAGTAGGTGCCCACCGGCACGAAGCCGCCGTTGTAGCGCCCGTCCCACGGCTGGTGATAGCCCACGCTCCTGAACAGCGGCTCGCCCCAGCGGTTGTAGATCTCCACCTCGCAATCGGGGAAGAGCTCGATGAAGTCGATCTGCCAGGTATCGTTGTGGCCGTCCCCGTTCGGCGTGAAGCCGCTCGGGATCACCACTTCGGGCACCACGGTGATCAGCACGGAGTCCACGTCCACGCAGCCGTTCGGGTCCTGCACCGTGAGCACGAACCAGGTGGTGCGGTGCACGGTGGCCGTGGGGTTCGCGGCCGCGGGATCGTTCAGGAGCGTGTCGGGCGTCCAGCTGAAGATGCTTCCCGTCGGGCCGCTCGGCTGGCCGCCGATCGTCACCGTGCCTTCCACGAACAAGGTGTGGTCGGGGCCCGCATCGGCCACGGGCGAGGGCAGCACCGTGATGGTGATCACGTCGGTGTCGGTGCACGGCCCATCGCCCACGGTGAGCGTGAAGTCGTGCGTGCCCGGCGGCAGCCCGCCGATGTCGATCGTCGGGGTGGTGCCCAGCAGGTCGCCCTGCTCGTTCCGCCATTCATAGGTCACCGCACCCTGGCTGGCGCTGCCGTCGAGCGTGAAGGCGACCCCGCTGCATTCGGTGCGGTCCGCGCCCGCATCCGCCACCACGGAACTGAGCGCGCCCACGGTGATGGCCTGCGACACCTGGCAGCCGTTGGCGTCGGTCACCGTGATGGTGTAGACGCCCGGGGCGAGGCCCGTGATGTCCTCATCGCCCGAGGTGAAGCCGTTGGGTCCGGTCCAGCTCACATCATACGGCGCCGCACCGCCGGTGATGGTCACCGCGATGCTGCCGTCGTTGGCCGTGTTGCAGCTGGCGTCCACCACGGCGTCGGTCGTGATCACGATCGCCGGCGGATCGGTGAGCGTGATGGTGACGGTGGTGTCGCAGCCCGCCGCGTCGGTCACCGTGATGCTCCAGTCACCCGCGCACAGGCCGGTGATCGTGGGCGTGCCCTGCCCGGTGGGCGGCGCCGGCGTCCAGGCCATGGTGAGGGCCCCCACCCCGCCCACGATGGTAAGGTCGATGCTGCCGTCGCACGCCGCGTTGCAGGCCGGGTTGAGGATGTTCCCGTTCATCTCGATGCGCGCGTAGTTCGTGATGGTGAACGCCACCGTGGTGTCGCAGCCCGCGTCATCCGTGATCGTCACGCTCCAGTCGCCCGCGCACAGGCCGGTCACCGTGTTGGTGCCTTGGCCGCTCGGCGGGGCCGGCTGCCAGAGGATGGTGTAGCCGCTGCCACTGCCGCCCGTCGGCGACACCGTGGCCGTGCCGTCGCAGGGGCCGTTGCAGGTCTCGCCCAGGAACACCAGCCCCGGATCGATCGCCACGCCGCCGCCGATGGTGAACGGCAGGGTCCGCACGCAGCCGTGCGCGTCGGTCACCTCTAGCAAGTGGTCGCCTGCGCAAAGACCGGTCACTGCCGTCACGTCCACCGCAAGGGTGTCGCCGGTGGGATCCGTCCAGATGAGGCCGTACGGCGCACCACCTCCGCCGATCGCCACGCTGGCCGTGCCCGCGCAATCGCCGAAGCACACGTTGCCCGTCGTCGTCAGGTCCACCGTCAATACCGGCGGGTCGGTGAGGGTGATGGTGAAGGTGGTGTCGCAGCCGTTCACATCGGTGAGCGTCAGGTCCCAATCCCCCGCGCACAGGCCGGTCACCGTGTTGGTGCCCTGGCCCGTGGCCGGTTCAGGCGACCACAGGAAGGTGAAGCCGCCGTTGCCGCCGGTGGGCGTCACCGTGATGCTGCCGTCGCAGGCGCCGTTGCAGGTGATCATGCCCAGCACCGCCGTGGCATCGATCGGCGCCGGTCCGGTGATGAGCACGCTCTGCACCAGGGAGCAGCCCAGCGCGTCCGTGATGGTCACCTGGTACGTGCCGGCGCAAAGCCCGGTCGCGTTCGGCGTGCCCTGTCCGCCGCCCGGAGGCGGCTGCCAGTCATAGGTATAGCCGCCCGCGCCGCCCGTGGGACCCACCGTGGCCGTGCCATCGCAGGAGCCGGCACAGGTCACCGGCGTGGTGCTCAGGTTCGCGGCGATCGGCGTCGGCTCGTCCACCCGCGCGGTATCGATGGTGAGGCAGCCCACCCCGTTGGTCACCTGCACATAGTAGATGCCCGCGCACAGGCCCGACAGCGTGGTGGAAGGCTCGTTGAGGTCGTTCCCCAGCGCATCGTACCAGGCCACCGTGCAGGCCGGCGCACCGCAGATGAACGAAGCGCTCACCTCACCATCGCACAGGCCGGGGCAGTTGAGCAGGTCGTCCGTGGTGGTCACCGTTTCGCCGTCCGCATCGCTGATCGGCACCTGCAGCTGGGCCGTGCAATTGTTCGCGTCGGTGACGGTGACCGTGTAGAGCCCGGCGCACAGGTCGGTGAGCGCGCTGTCCGTGCCGTGGATCAAGCCGCCGAGCGTCCAGCTGTAGAGGTAGGGCGCGGTGCCGCCCGCGGGTTGCACGCTGGCCGTGCCGGTGCATACGCCGCAATTGCTCGGTGTGCTGGTGATCGCCAGGACGAGCGGCGGCGGTTCAGCGATGGTGTAGGTGATGGTGGTGTCGCAGCCGTTCACGTCGGTGATCGTCACCGTCCAATCGCCGGCGCAAAGGTCGAAGGCCCCATTGCTGCCCTGGCCGTTCGGCGGGACCGGCGACCAGCTGAACCCGAAGAAGCCGCTGCCACCGCTCGGCGTCAGCACGATACTGCCGTCACACGCACCGTTGCAGGCCACGTCGCTCAGCTGGGCATCCACCTGGATCCGCGGCGGCGACAGGATGAGCACGCTCACCAGGGTGTCGCAACCCGACGCATCCGCGATGAGCACGCCGTAGGTGCCGGGGCACAGGCCCGTGGCCTGCGGGGTCCCCTGCCCACCGCCCGGCGCCGGCACCCAGGTGTAGGTGTAGGGCTCCACCCCGCCCACCGGGCCCACCGTGGCCGAACCGTCGCAAGCGCCCGCACAGGTCACCGGCGTGCTGCTCAGGTTGGGGATGATCGTCTGCGAAGGCGTGACGAAGGCCGTATCGATCGTGGAGCAGCCGGCACCGTTGGTCACCTGCACCACGTACGTGCCCACGCACAGCCCGCCCACCGCGAACTGGTCCTGCGCGATGATGTTCGCACCGGCGTCGTACCACGTGATGCTGCACGGTGCCGCGGAGCAGATGAAGGTGACACCGACCTGCGCGTCGCACGCGTTCGCACAGAGCGTCCGGCCGTTCGTCATCGTCAAGGCTTCGCCCGTGGCATCGGTGATCGCCACCGTCACGCTCGCGGTGCAGCCGTTGTCGTCCACGGCGTTCGCGGTGTAGAGGCCCGCGCACAGGCCGGTCAACGCGGGACCCGTGCCCACCGTCGCGCCACCGGGGTCCGTCCACGTGATGCCCACCGTTCCGGTGCCGCCCGACACCCCCAGGGTGATGGAACCGTCGCAGACCGTGCAATGGCTCAAGGAGGTCGACGGTGTCAGCACGATCGCCGACGGCTCCTGGATGGTGAAGGTCAGCGTGGTGTCGCAGCCGTTCGCGTCGCTCACCGTCACGGCATAGCTGCCCGCGCACAGGTCCGTGGCCGTGTTGGTGCCCTGGCCGTTCGGCGGCAGAGGGGACCACAGGTAGCTGAACACACCGGTCCCGCCTTGCGGCGTGAGCGTGATGGAACCGTCGCACAGGCCGTTGCAGCTGATGTCGCTCACCACGGCGTCCACCGTGATGGTGTCCGGTGCGGTGATGAGCACGCTGAACGTGGTGTCGCAACCGCCGAGGTCATGCACCAGGATATCATAGGGACCCGGGCAGAGACCGGTGACATGCGGCGTGCCCTGCCCCGCCCCGGGCGCGGGTGACCAGGTGATGGTGAAGGGGCCGATGCCGCCGCTCAGGCCGATGGTGGCCTCGCCGTCGCAGGCGTTCGCGCAGGTCACCGGCACGCTGCTGATCGCGGCCGTAAGGCCCGGCGGCGCGACCACCGTCGCCGTGTCGATCGTGATGCAGCCATCGCCGTTGGTCACCTCCACCACATAGTCACCCGGGCAGAGGGC
>JAFDZF010000117.1 GCA_018267055.1 Bacteroidota bacterium | reverse complement strand
TGGATGATGGCTTCACCATGAGCGAGGACGGTGCGCTTTCGGCCTCGGTGGCCACGAACGATAGCGACCCGGACAACACCCTGTTGCAGCTGACCTGGAGCTTGGTGAGCGGCGGAACGGCGGCGGCGAACGGGGTATTGTCGCTGAACGCCGACGGTACGTTCGCCTACACCCCCGCGCCCGACTTCCACGGGACGGTCAGCTTCAGCTATGAGGTCTGTGACCTTGATGGGGCATGCGCCTCGGCAGTGGTGACGATCGTGGTCGACCCGGTGAACGACGGCCCGGTAGCCGGTGACGACGGGTTCGATATGAACGAGGATGATGTGCTGAGCGCGTCGGTGGGCGGGAACGACAGTGACCCGGACGGAGATGCGCTCGTGTGGTCGTTGGTGAGCGGCGGCAGTGCGGCATCGAACGGTACGCTGGTGTTCAATGGCGACGGCAGCTTCAGCTACGCCCCGTCTGCGAACTATACGGGGGCGGTAAGCTTCACCTACGAAGCGTGTGATCCGAGCGCGGCATGCGCCCCGGCGATGGTGACGATCGTGGTGCATCCGGTGAACGACGGCCCTGTGGCGCAGGATGACGGTTATGACATGAACGAGGACGATGTGCTGAGCGCGTCAGTGGCGGGGAACGACAGTGATCCGGACGGTGATGCCCTGACGTGGTCGCTGGTGAGCGGCGGCAGTGCAGCCGCGAATGGCACGCTGGTGTTCAACGGGGATGGGTCGTTCAGTTACACGCCGTCCGCAGACTACAGTGGTACGGTAAGCTTCGCGTATGAAGCGTGCGACCCGAGCGCGGTGTGCGCCCCGGCAGTGGCGACGATCATGGTGCATCCGGTGAACGACGGCCCGGTGGCCGGTGACGACGGGTTCGATATGAACGAGGACGATGTGCTGAGCACATCGGTGAGCGGGAACGACAGCGATGTGGACGGAGAAGCGCTCGTGTGGTCGCTGGTGAGCGGTGGCAGTGCGGTGGCGAATGGTGTACTGGTGTTCAATAGCGACGGGAGCTTCAGCTACACCCCGGCTGCGGACTACACGGGGACGGTGACTTTCAGCTACGAAGCGTGCGACCCGAGCGCGGTATGTGCCCCGGCTGTGGTGACGATCATGGTGCATCCGGTGAACGACGGCCCGGTGGCTGGGGATGATGGGTTCGATATGAACGAGGACGATGTGCTGAGCACATCGGTGAGCGGGAACGACAGCGATCCGGATGGGGATGCGCTCGTGTGGTCGCTGGTAAGCAGCGGCACGGCATCCGTGAACGGTGTATTGGTGTTCAATAATGATGGCAGCTTCAGCTACATCCCGTCCATGGACTACACCGGCACGGTAAGCTTCACGTATGAGGCGTGTGACCCGAGCGCGGCATGCGCCCCGGCAGTAGTGACGATCGTGGTACACCCGGTTAACGACGGCCCAGTGGCCGGTGACGACGGGTTCGATATGAACGAGGACGATGTGCTGAGCGGGTCGGTGGCGGGTAACGACAGCGATGTGGATGGCGATGCCCTGACGTGGTCGTTGGTGAGCGGCGGCAGTGCGGCCACGAATGGCACGCTGGTGTTCAATAGTGATGGCAGCTTCAGCTATACCCCAGCTGCGGACTACACGGGGACGGCGACTTTCACCTATGGAGCATGCGACCCGAGCGCGGTGTGTGCCTCGGCGGTAGTGACGATTGTGGTACTCCCGGTGAACGACAGCCCGATGGCGGGTGACGACGGGTTCGATATGAACGAGGACGATGTGCTGAACGCATCGGTGGCGGGGAACGACAACGATCCGGACGGTGATGCCCTGGTGTGGTCGCTGGTGAGCGGTGGTAGTGCGGCGGCGAACGGTGTGCTGGTATTCAATGGTGACGGGAACTTCACCTACACTCCGGCTGCGGACTACAGCGGCACGGTGAGCTTCACCTATGAAGCATGCGACCCAAGTGTGGTGTGTGCTCCGGCGGTGGTGACGATCGTAGTGCATCCGGTGAACGACGGCCCGGTGGCCGGTGACGATGCGTTCGATATGAACGAGGACGATGTGCTGAACGCCTCGGTGGCGGGGAACGACAACGATCCGGACGGTGATGCCCTGACGTGGTCGCTGGTGAGCGGCGGCAGTGCGGCGGCGAACGGCACGCTGGTGTTCAATAACGATGGCTCGTTCACCTATACCCCGTCTGCGGACTACACGGGGACGGTGAGCTTCACCTATGAAGCATGCGACCCGAGCGCGGTGTGTGCCCCGGCGGTAGTGACGATCGTGGTGCATCCGGTGAACGATGGTCCGGTGGCTGGGGATGACAGCTATGACATGAACGAGGATGATGTGCTGAACACATCTGTGAGCGGGAACGACAGCGATCCGGATGGGGATGCGCTCGTGTGGTCGCTGGTCAGCGGCGGCAGTGCGGCATCGAACGGTGTGCTGGTGTTCAACAGTGACGGGACCTTCGCCTACACCCCGACTGCAGACTACAGCGGCACGGTAAGCTTCGCGTATGAAGCGTGCGACCCGAGCGCGATGTGCGCCTCGGCGGTGGTAACGATCGTGGTGCATCCGGTGAACGACGGCCCTGTGGCGCAGGATGACGGTTATGACATGGACGAGGACGATGTGCTGAGCGCATCGGTGAGCGGGAACGATAGCGATGTGGACGGAGATGCCCTGGTGTGGTCGCTGGTGGGCGGCGGAAGTGCGGCGGCGAACGGTGTGCTGGTATTCAACGATGACGGGAACTTCACCTACACTCCGGCTGCGGACTACAGCGGCACGGTGAGCTTCACCTATGAAGCATGCGACCCAAGTGCGGTGTGCGCCCCGGCAGTGGCGACGATCATGGTGCATCCGGTGAACGACGGCCCGGTGGCTGGGGATGACGGGTTCGATATGAACGAGGACGATGTACTGAGCGCATCGGTAGCTGGGAACGATAGTGATGTGGACGGAGATGTGCTCGTGTGGTCGCTGGTAAACGGTGGCAGTGCGGCGGCGAACGGCGTGCTGGTGTTCAATAGCGACGGCAGCTTCAGCTACGCCCCGTCTGCGAACTACACGGGGGCGGTAAGCTTCACGTACGAAGCATGTGACCCGAGCGCGGTGTGCGCCCCGGCGGTAGTGACGATCGTGGTGCATCCGGTGAACGACGGCCCGGTGGCGCAGGATGACAGTTATGATATGAACGAGGACGATGTGCTGAGCGGGTCGGTGGCTGGGAACGACAACGATCCGGATGGGGATGCCCTGATGTGGTCGCTGGTAAACGGTGGCAGTGCGGCGGCGAACGGCACGCTGGTGTTCAACGGGGATGGATCGTTCGCCTATACCCCGTCCGTGGACTACACCGGCACGGTAAGCTTCACGTATGAGGCGTGCGACCCGAGCGCAGTGTGCGCCCCGGCGGTAGTGACGATCGTGGTGCATCCGGTGAACGACGGCCCTGTGGCGCAGGATGACAGCTATGACACGAACGAGGACGATGTGCTGAGCGCATCGGTGGCGGGGAACGATAGCGATCCGGATGGTGATGCCCTGGCGTGGTCGCTGGTGAGCGGCGGCACGGCATCGGTGAATGGGGTACTGGTGTTCAACAACGATGGCTCGTTCACCTATACTCCGGCTGTAGACTATACGGGCACGGTAAGCTTCAGCTACGAGGCGTGCGACCCGAGCGCGGTGTGTGCTCCGGCGGTAGCGACGATCGTGGTTCACCCGGTGAACGACGGCCCAGTGGCGCAGGATGACAGCTATGACATGAACGAGGACGATGTGCTGAACGCATCGGTGGCTGGGAACGACAACGATCCGGACGGTGATGCCCTGACGTGGTCGTTGGTGAGCGGCGGTACTGCGGCGGCGAACGGCACGCTGGTGTTCAATAGTGATGGCAGCTTCAGCTACACGCCGTCCGCGGATTACACGGGGACGGTGACTTTCACCTATGAAGCATGCGACCCGAGCGCGGTGTGCGCCCCGGCGGTAGTGACGATCGTGGTGCATCCGGTGAACGACGGTCCGGTGGCTGGGGATGATGGGTTCGATATGAACGAGGACGATGTGCTGAACGCCTCGGTGAGCGGGAACGACAGCGATGTGGACGGAGACGCGCTCGTGTGGTCGCTGGTGAGCGGCGGCACGGCATCGGTGAATGGGGTACTGGTGTTCAACAACGATGGATTGTTCACCTATACTCCGGCTGTAGACTACACGGGGACGGTGACTTTCAGCTACGAAGCGTGCGACCCGAGCACGGTATGTGCTCCGGCGTTAGCGACGATCGTGGTTCACCCGGTGAACGACGGTCCTGTGGCGCAGGATGACAGCTATGACATGAACGAAGACGATGTGCTGAGCGCATCGGTGAGCGGGAACGACAGCGATTCGGATGGGGATGCGCTCGTGTGGTCGCTGGTGAGTGGCGGTACTGCGGCATCGAACGGTGTGCTGGTGTTCAATAGTGATGGCAGCTTCAGCTACACGCCGTCCGCGGATTACACGGGGACGGTAAGTTTCATCTACGAAGCGTGTGATCCGAGCGCGGCATGCGCCCCGGGTGTGGTGACGATCGTGGTGCATCCGGTGAACGACGGCCCGATGGCAGGAGACGACGGGTACGACATGAACGAAGACGATGTGCTGAGCGCGTCGGTGGCGGGGAACGACAGCGATGTGGACGGAGATGCCCTGGCGTGGTCGCTGGTGAGCGGCGGCAGCGCGGCATCGAACGGCACGTTGGTATTCAATAACAATGGGGCGTTCACCTATACGCCTGCCGCAGACTACAGCGGCACGGTAAGCTTCACGTATGAAGCGTGCGACCCGAGCGCGGTGTGCGCCCCGGCGGTAGTGACGATCGTGGTGCATCCGATCAATGATCCGCCGATCGCCGTGGATGATGCCATGACCACCGGCCAGAACACGGGGACGACGATTGCGGTGCTGCCGAACGACAGCGATCCGGACGGCGACGCGCTGGCGGTGACGACGGCGACGGCCTTGCACGGGACGGTATCGATCAACGGGGATGGGACCCTGTGGTACGAGCCGACCGCGGACTGGTGCGGGACGGACACGATCAGCTACACGGTGTGCGATGGGGGACCGCTGTGCGCCGGGGCGATCGTGGTGGTGACGGTGGATTGCCCGCCGCCAGTGAACCATGCGCCGGTGGCGGTGGACGATGCGGCCACGACCGACCAGAACACGGGGACGACGATCGCGGTGCTGCCGAACGACAGCGACCCGGACGGCGACGCGCTGACAGTGACGACGGCGATGGCCTTGCACGGAGCGGTATCGATCAACGGGGATGGGACCTTGTGGTACGAGCCGACCGCGGACTGGTGCGGGACGGACACGATCAGCTATACGGTGTGCGATGGGGGACCGCTGTGCGCCGGGGCGATCGTGGTGGTGACGGTGGATTGCCTGCCGCCGGTGAACCATGCGCCAGTGGCGGTGGACGATGCGGCCACGACCGACCAGAACACGGGGACGACGATCGTGGTGCTGTCGAACGACAGTGATCCGGACGGCGACGCGCTGACAGTGACAATGGCGACGGCCTTGCATGGGACGGTATCGATCAACGGGGATGGGACCCTGTGGTATGAACCGACCGCGGACTGGTGCGGGACGGACACGATCAGCTATACGGTGTGCGATGGAGGACCGCTGTGCGCCGGGGCGATCGTGGTGGTGACGGTGGATTGCCCGCCGTTGGTGAACCATGCACCGGTGGCGGTGGACGATGCCGTCACCATCGACCAGAACACGGGGACGACGATCGCGGTGCTGACGAACGACAGCGACTCGGACGGCGACGCGCTGATGGTGACGGCGGCGACGGCCATGCGCGGCGTGGTGCTGCTCAATGCCGACGGCACCCTGGACTACAAGCCTGGGCCGGACCACTGTGGCACGGACACGATCAGCTATACGGTGTGCGATGGAGGAGCCTTGTGCGACCAGGCGCTCGTCGTCGTCACCATCACCTGCACGCATGCATGGAAAGTGCCGCAAGGCTTCTCGCCCAATGGCGATGGCGTCGGGGACACGTGGGTGATCCAGGGGATCGACGCCTATCCCCAGGCTACGGTCAGCATCATCAACCGCTGGGGCAGCGAGGTCTTCAAGGCATCGCCCTATGCCACCGCCTGGGACGGGCGGAGCAGCCAGGGCCTATTGCCCGCCGGCACCTATTGGTACATCATCGACCTCGGCGTCGAAGGCCGGGAACCCCTTAGCGGCTACGTCTACCTCAACCGATGAACACACGCACGATCGCCCTTCTCCCGCTCGTGGCCGGGCTGTTCGCTCCCGCCACGGTCCGGGCACAACAGGATCCCCTGTTCGCCCTGTACATGTGGAACACCCTGGCGGTGGACCCCGCCTACGCCGGCAGCGCGGACGTGCTGAGCGTGACCGCGCTGGCCCGCCAGCAATGGGTGGGGCTCGACGGGGCGCCTCGCACGCAGACCCTCACCGCGCATGCGCCGCTCCCCCTGGAAAGCCTGGGCGTGGGCTTTAGTGCCGTGCACGACCGCACCGGGCCGGTGGACGCCACCCAGGTCTTCGGCGATGTGGCCTATCGCCTCCGCGTCTCCGCGAACGCGCGGCTTGCCTTCGGGCTGAAGGCGGGGGTGGAGGTGATGCAGGTGCGGCTGGCCAGCCTGATGAACGTGGAGCCCGATGACCCGCTCTTCCAGCAGGACGTGCGTTCCCGCGCGCTTCCCAACTTCGGGTTCGGCCTGTATTACTGGACCGAGCGTGGGTTCATCGGCCTGAGCGCCCCGAAGCTCATCGAGCGGGACCGCCTCCAGGTGGACGGCACGGGGCGGCCGGTCACCGGCGTCCGCCAGGCCCGCCACTACTTCCTCATGGCCGGCTATGTGTTCGACCTGGGCGAGAACGTGAAGTTCCATCCCTGGACCGTGGTGCGGGCGGTGGAGCATGCGCCGCTGGCCGTGGACATCACCGCCTCCTTCCTGCTCCGGGAAAAGCTCTGGCTCGGGGCTTCCTACCGCCACCCGCGCACGGCCGCCGGGTTCGTCGCCTACCAGATCACCCCCCGCTTCAAGGTGGGCTATGCGTACGAGTCCACGTGGGGCGCGCTGCGCAGCCGCCAGAGCGGCACGCACGAGGTGATGCTGAACTACGATCTGCCGCGCAAGAAGGAAAAGACCTTGTCACCCCGCTATTTCTGACCCCGGATGGAACAGGCCTATGCACTCCTTGCCGCCGCCTGCCTGGCGCTTCCGGCATTCGCCCAGGACAAGCGGGTGGAACAGGGCGACCTGGCGTTCACCCAGCTCGACCTCCCCCGCGCGATCGTGCACTACGAGGAAGCGGCCAAGGCCGGGACCGCGGACACGCTGTTCGCCTCGAAGCTGGCCCGTTGCTACCTGGATCTGCGCGACCTGGACCGGGCCGAGCGGTGGTTCGCGCGGAGCGTGGCCTCCGGCACGGCCCCCGCACAGGACCTCTACGACTATGCCCAGGTGCTCCGCTCCAACGGCAAGTACGCGGAAGCCGACCACTGGCTGGCCCGGTACGGGGCCCAGGTGCCCGGCGACCAGCGCGTGGCCCGGCAGCGCGGCAGCGCCCGCTATGCGCCCCAGCTATTGAAAGGCGCGGGGTACGACGCGACGGTCACCAACATGGCGATCAATACCTCCGAGGCGGACATGACCCCCGCGTACTGGGGGAACAAGGTGGTCTTCGCCAGTGCCCGATCGGCGGGCCGGAGCGACCGCACCTGGAACGGTGAGGCGTTCCTCGACCTTTATGCGGCCGGGGTCTCGGCCGATGGGGCCCTCACCGACCCGCAGCCCCTGCGCGCCCTGAACACGGCCTACCACGAAAGCAACGCCACCTTCAGCCGCGACGGGTCCGAGGTGTGGTTCACCCGGAACAACTTCCACGCGAAGAAGAAGGGGTTCAACCAGCGGGGCGAGATGGACCTGCGCATCTACTCGCGCCGCCTGGTGCAGGGCGAATGGGCGGACGAGCAGCTCCTGGCGATCCCGGGCGACAGCGGGTCGGTGTGCCACCCGGCCATCTCCGCGGACGGCTTCACCCTCTTCTTCGCGAGCGACCGGCCCGGCGGGCATGGGGGATCCGACATCTGGTGCGTGCACCGCAATGCCGCGGGGGGATGGGACGCGCCGCGCAACCTGGGGCCGCAGGTGAACACCGAAGGCGACGAGGTGTTCCCCTATGCCGACGCCTCGGGCGACCTCTACTTCGCCAGCGACGGGCATGCCGGGCTGGGCGGGCTGGACCTGTACAAGGCCACGCTGGGCCCCGATGGCACCGCCGATGACGTGGTCGACCTGGGCGCGCCGCTCAATGGCCCCCACGACGACTTCGCCCTGGTGCTCGCCCCGGACGGGGAGCATGGCTATTTCACCAGCGACCGGCCCGGCGGCAAGGGCGGCGATGACCTGTACGCGTTCGCCTTCATCCACCGGACGCTGGCCCCGGTGGGCGCGCTGGGGGTGGCCGTGGACCGGATGACGAAGGTCCGCCTGGGCGGCGTGCAGGTGCGGGTGCTGGACGACCAGGGTCGCGTGCTCGACTCCACGGTGACCGACGTGAACGGGGCCTATGCCATCGGCCTGCCGCGCGGGAAGGAGCTCCAGCTGGAAGTGTCGCTGCCGCAGTACCGCACCATGCATTACCCGCTGAAGACCCCGGTGGAAGCGGACACCACCTACCGCATCGACCCGCAGATGGCCTTCCTCCGCAACGTGGGGATGTGGATGTACGTGACCGACAGCCATACCGCCGAGGGCATCGCCGGGGCACAGGTGGTGGTGATCGACGTGCCCAACGGCAACACCCGGCTGTTCGAGGCCGTCACCAACAAGGCCGGGGATGGCCGGGAAACGCTCCGTGACGTCTCCATCCACGACTCGCTGGTGTACCGCGTGAAGCTCAACCGCCAGGGCTATTTTCCCAAGAAGGGCCTCTTCCTCTATGTGATCCCCGATTCCGGCGAGATCGCCATGCACCACACCATGGACATCTCGATGGACCCCATCGAGGTGGGCATGGACGCCAGCAAGGCCATGGACCTGCGGCCCATCCACTTCGCCACGGCCCGGTGGGACATCCTGCCGGAGGCCGCCCTGGAGCTGGACAATGTGGTGGCCTTCCTGAAGGACAACCCGGGGGTGACCCTGGAGCTGCGTGGCCATTGCGACAGCCGGGGAGCCACTGCCGTGAACCAACTGCTCAGCGAGCGGCGGGCGGAGAGCGCGGCGGCCTACATCCGGAAGGCCGGGGTGGCCCGGGACCGGGTCACCAGCAAGGGCATGGGCGAAAGCCGGCCGCTGAACCGTTGCACCGACGGGGTGGACTGCTCCGAGGAGGAGTTCCAGCAGAACCGCCGGACCGAGTTCATCGTCACCCACAAGTGAGCAGGGCTCACGCGCGGGGGCGCTTGCGGCGGCCAGGGCCGGCCTCCCGCGCGTCCGCCTGCCGCAGCCGCTCCCGCAGGGCCTGGATCTCCTGGTCCCGATCGGCCAGCCGGCGCTCGAGGTCCCGGATGCGCTCCTCGGCCTCGGCCGTCAGCACCGCCACGGTGAGCCGCTCCTTCCCGAAGAGCGTTTCCGCGCGCATCCGGAGGATCGCCGCGATGCGGTCCAGGTCCTCCTGCCGGATCGTGGTGGCGTTGTTCTCCCACCGGCTGTAGGTGGACTGGTCCACGCCCAGCAGCCGGGCCATCTCCTGCTGGGTATGGCCCAGGGCCCTGCGTACTTGGCGGATCCGTGCTCCGAACATGACCGGTCGTTCAGGCCGCGTGCCCGCGGCGGCAACGGGGAGGTGCTCGGTCGAAGTAAAGGCTTCGGATCGCATACGGTTATGCGATCCGCCATCTTCGCATCCCCGGCCAGGAAGGACGGGCGACCCGGGGCCCCGGCCGGTCCTCCGGCATGCGGGAAGGCCTTCTTTTCCACGGGGTTTTGTTGGTTCCGGGGATCCCGCTATCTTCGCGGCCCCTTAGCGGGGAACTGTTCGATCCAAAACCAAGGACCCGTGGCATCCACGACCCATACAACATCCATGGCCAACCAGGCCACCGTGCAGAAGGAATGGCTGCTGGTGGACGCCGAGAACGAAGTCCTCGGGCGCGTGGCCAGCAAGATCGCCATGCTCGTGCGCGGCAAGCACAAGCCCACCTTCACCGCCCACGTGGACACGGGCGACCATGTGATCGTGATCAACGCCGAGAAGGTCCGCCTCACCGGCGACAAGCTGGACGATAAGGAGTACCAGCGCTACAGCATGTACCCCGGCGGCCAGACCCGCGAGACCGCCAAGAAACTGAAGGACCGCAAGCCGCAGGCGCTGCTCGAGATCGCCGTACGAGGCATGCTCCCCAAGACCCGCCTGGGCCGCGCGCAGTTCAGCAACCTGCACGTGACCGTCGGCAGCGCCCACAAGCACGAGGCGCAGAAGCCCCGCAAGATCGACCTCAACAGCATCAAGTAAGATGGAATCCGTGAACAGCCTGGGCCGCCGCAAGACCTCCGTGGCACGCGTGGTCCTCAACGAAGGCAGCGGTGAGATCACCGTGAACGGAGTGGACGGGAAGGAGTACTTCCCCATCACCGTGCAACAGTTCAAACTGAACCAGCCCTTCAAGCTCACGGGTACCGAGGGCAAGTACGACGTCACCATCACGGTGGACGGCGGCGGCATCACCGGCCAGGTGGAGGCCGCCCGCCTGGGCATCGCCCGCGCCCTCGTGGCGATCGACGCCAACCACAAGCCCGCCCTCAAGGCCGAGGACCTCATGACGCGGAACCCCAAGGAGGTCGAGCGCAAGAAGTTCGGCCGCAAGAAGGCCCGCAAACGCTACCAGTTCAGCAAGCGTTAAGTCCCCGCGCTTGTTCAGGATCCAATCCTGGCGGACCGCGCCTGCCCCCTGAGCCCGTCGAAGGGGGACGAGCGTGCTACCCTCGGGATGCCTGTGTCAATGGGAACACGGAACGTGAACTAAAAGAAAGGACCAATGGCCCGTATCGGATTCGACCAGCTCCTCGACGCTGGCGTGCATTTCGGCCACTTGCGCCGCAAGTGGAACCCCAACATGGCGCCCTACATCTTCACCGAGAAGAAGGGCATCCACATCATCGACCTGAACAAGACGGCGGTGAAGCTGGAGGAGGCCCAGGCCGCCATGAAGCAGATCGCCCGCAGCGGCAAGAAGGTGCTCTTCGTCGCCACCAAGAAGCAGGCGAAGGACATCGTGACCGAGAAGGTGAAGACCACCGGCATGCCCTACGTCACCGAGCGCTGGAGCGGTGGCATGCTCACCAACTTCGGCACCATCCGCCGCGCCATCAAGAAGATGGCCAACATCGACCGCATGAAGGTCGACGGCACCTTCAACCACATGAGCAAGCGTGAGCGCCTCCAGGTGAGCCGCCAGCGCGAGAAGATGGAGAAGAACCTGGGCTCCATCGCGGACCTCACCCGCCTGCCCAGCGCCCTCTTCATCGTGGACATCGTGAAGGAGCACATCGCCGTGGCCGAGGCCCGCAAGCTCAACATCCCCACCTTCGCCATGGTGGACACCAACAGCGACCCCACGCTGGTGGACTTCCCGATCCCCGCCAACGACGACGCCACCAAGAGCATCGAGCTCATCGTCGACGCGATGATCAACGCCATCAACGAGGGCCTCGAAGAGCGCAAGCTCGACAAGGACCGCGGCACGGCGATCGATGAAGAGGGCGGTGAGGACGCCGAGGAGGGTGCGGACGGTGAGCCGGTCGCCGAAGCCAGCGGCAACGAGCCCAAGGAGGAAGCGAACTGATCCCAGCGCGCATCCCCCAACGATCATTCCGAAAACCCCATTAGCGTGAGCACGAACATGGCCATTACCGCCGCCGACGTGAACAAGCTGCGCCAGATCACCGGCGCGGGCATGATGGATTGCAAGAAGGCCCTCACCGAGGCCAATGGCGACTTCGACCTCGCCATCGACATCCTGCGCAAGAAAGGCCAGAAAGTGGCCGCCAACCGCGCCGACCGCGACGCCACCGAAGGCCTCGTGATCGCCAAGACCTCCGCCGACGGCAAACGCGGCGTGCTGGTGTGCGTGAACTGCGAGACCGACTTCGTGGCCAAGAACGCCGACTTCGCCGGCATGGCCGAGCGCATCGCCGCCATCGCCCTGGAGAAGGCCCCCGCCGACCTCGACGCGCTGAAGGCCCAGCCTTACGACACCAACGGCCTCACCATCGCCGAGAAGCTCATCGAGCAGACCGGCGTGATCGGGGAGAAGATTGAGGTGAGCTCCTACCAGGTGGTGGACGCCGCGTACGTGTACGCCTACAACCACCCCGGCAACAAGGTGGCCAGCATCGTCGGCCTCAGCAAGCCGGGCCATGAAGGCGTGGCGAAGGACGTGGCCATGCAGGTGGCCGCCATGGGCCCCATCGCCCTCGACAAGGCCAGCACGCCCCAGAGCGTGATCGACAAGGAGCTCGAGATCGGCAAGGAGCTCGCCATCCAGGAGGGCAAGCCCGCCGAGATGGCCGAGAAGATCGCCCAGGGCCGCCTGAACAAGTTCTTCAAGGAGAGCACCCTGCTCGCCCAGGAGTTCATCAAGGACAACAAGCTCACGGTGGAGCAGTACGTGAAGCAGGCCGACAAGGAGCTTGCGGTCACGGGCTTCAAGCGCCACTCGCTGACCGTGTAAGCGGGAGCGAACAGAAACAGAACGGCCCCGGGAACGGGGCCGTTCGCTTTTTCAGGAGACCGCATGTGCTCCCGGTCGGGCGAAAGTGTGTGCCGGGCGAAATGCAACGCCGTGTCCACAGGCCTTGTGTAACATCACTGTATGGGACCCACCCCCTCTCTTCTGGGCCGCTTCTTCCTTGCTGTTGCCCTGCTGCTCGCTGCGCATGAAGGTCAAGCCCAGACCGATTGCCTTGGTGTTGATGGCGGACCGGCGCTGCCGGGCACCCCATGCGACGATGGTGATCCGGATACAGGGACCGATGAGTGGAACACTTACTGCGTGTGCGTGGGATACTGCGATAGCTGGGGCATGGGCGGAGCGCCGTATTCGGTGCCCGGGATGACGTGCGACGATGGCAACCCCAATACGGTCAATGACATCCTGGACGGCAACTGCCTGTGCGGCGGATGCTGGTTCATCGGAGGTGCGCCTGGGACACCTTGTGATGACGGCGATCCGCTCACGGTGAACGATGTGATCGGTGCCTTGGGGTACTGCCAGGGTTCCATCAATCACCTCTCGGGCCAGGTCTTCCTCGACCTCGACGGTGATGGCCTTTTCAACGGCGCGGACCTGCCCATCGCGAACCGTGTGGTGCAGGCGGCTCCCGGGCAGAACTACGCGGTCACGGACGCGAGCGGGAACTTCTTCATCCAGCCGGCGGCTCCTGGCTTCTACACGCTGACGCCCGCTTCGGGCACCTTGGACGTGCCTTCGCAGGTGTTCCCGGCCATCGACCTCACCGTGCCGGGCACCGGCAGCACCGGCAACGGGCTCGCCATGGACCCGGTGTCGCTCGACATGGACCTTTCCGTCCGCGTGATGGCCGGTCCGCCGCGCCCGGGGTTCATCAACTACGTCAATGTGATCGGTAAGAACGAAGGGGTCCTTCCCACCAGTGGCACCATGACCTTCACCTTCGATGCCCAGCAGACCCTCGTGGAGCAATGGCCCGTGGGAGCGGTGGCCGGCAACACCATCACGTGGACCCTGCCCACGCTACAGCCCGGCGAGGTATACGACACTTACGTCCAGGTGCGCACCGGACAAGCCGTGCCGCTCGGCACCGTGCTCGCGTACACATCCACCGTAGCCACCACACCGGCCGATGCCGTGCCCGCGAACGACACCTACGCCACGGGACCGACCGTGGTGGGCAGCTTCGACCCCAACGCCATGCAGGTGGAACCAGCCACGCTGACCATGGCCGACCTTGCTGCGGGCAGGCCGGTCACATACACCGTGCGCTTCCAGAACACGGGCACCTTCGCAGCGGAGAACGTACGCATCGCCGATGCGCTTCCCAGCGGGCTGAAGCAGTCGTCCTTCGAGTTCGTCGCCAGCAGCCATCCCTGCCAGGCACAGATCGCCAATGGGCTGCTGCAGTTCCGCTTCGACGGCATCATGTTGCCCGACAGCACGAGCGACGAGCCGAACAGCCACGGCTGGATCATCTTCCGCATGCGGCCCCAACCGTTCCTCACTCCCGGCGCCTCGGTGACCAACAGTGCGGGCATCTATTTCGACCTGAACGACCCGGTGAACACGTGGGCCACCTTCGCCATCGATCTCGTGACGGGCGTGCCGCGGTCGGGGACGTCGCAGGTGAAGGTGTGGCCCAATCCCGCGCGCGACCGCGTGAACGTGGCGGTGCCGGGCCGGGGACCCACCGGCATCCAGGTGAGCCTCATCGATGTGAACGGTCGCACAGTGCTGGAGATCACCGGCCGTGGGGACGGGTTCTCCATCCCGGTCTCCGGGCTGCGCGATGGCCTGTACACCCTGCGGATCGGCAAGGGAAGGACCGCGCTGCATGCGCGCTTCGTGAAGGGCGACTGAGGGCTTCAGCGGCGTTCGGCCGGGTTTGCTTGCTTTGCACCAACCCAGCCCCCATGTCGAAAGCCACCTCCGGCACCACGAAGTACAAGCGCATCCTCCTCAAGCTCTCCGGCGAAAGCCTGATGGGCGAACAAGCCTACGGCATCAGCGACACGATGCTGAACGCCTATGCCGATGAGATCATCGCCCTGGCGTCCACGGGGGTGCAGGTGGCCATCGTCATCGGCGGGGGCAACATCTACCGGGGCATCCAGGCGGCCGCCAACGGCATCGACCGGGTGCAGGGTGACCACATGGGCATGCTCGCCACCATGATCAACAGCCTGGCCCTGCAGAGCGCGCTGGAGGCCAAGGGCCACAGCACCCGCCTGCAGAGCGCCATCAAGATGGAGCAGATCGCCGAGCCCTTCATCCGCCGCCGCGCCGTGCGCCACCTGGAGAAGGGCCGCACCGTGATCTTCGGCGCCGGCACCGGCAACCCGTACTTCACCACCGACACCGCCGCCAGCCTCCGCGCCATCGAGATCGAGGCCGACGTGATCCTCAAGGGCACCCGCGTGGACGGCATCTACACCGCCGACCCCGAAAAGGACAAGAGCGCCACCCGCTATGACCGCATCACCTTCGATGACGTGATCCGGAAGGGGCTGAACGTGATGGACATGACCGCCTTCACGCTGTGCCGTGAGAACAAGCTGCCCATCATCGTGTTCGACATGAACAAGCCCGGCAACCTGCAGCGCGTGGCCGCCGGCGAACCGGTGGGCACCCTGGTGGAGGTGTGAGCGCCGCCCCCCGCTTAAATTCGCGCCTGCCTGCCGCAGGCAGGCCCATTCCGCCCCAGCCATGATCGATGCCAAAGCCGTGATCGCGCAGAACGAGGACCTGATGAAGAAGGCCGTGGACCACCTGGACCACGAGCTCACGAAGATCCGCGCCGGCCGCGCCAACCCGGCCATGCTGGAGGGTGTGCGCGTGGATGCCTACGGCTCCCAGATGCCCCTGAACCAGGTGAGCAACGTGAACACGCCCGACGCGCGGACCATCATGATCCAGCCGTGGGACAAGAAGATGATCGACGCCATCGAGAAGGCCATCCAGGCGGCCAACCTCGGTTTCAACCCGAGCAACAACGGGGAGAGCGTCATCATCAACGTGCCCATGCTCACCGAGGAGCGCCGCAAGGACCTGGTGAAGGCCGCACACAAGGAGGGCGAGCATGCCCGCGTAAGCATCCGTGGCGCCCGCCAGAAGGCCATGGAGGCCATCAAGGCCGCCAAGATGCCCGAGGACGCCGCCAAGGACGCCCAGGACCAGGTGGAGAAGCTCACCGGCAGCTACAACAAGAAGGTGGACGTCCTCCTCGACGCGAAGGAGAAGGACATCCTGAAGGTCTGATCACCGGCCGGGCCGATACGGACAAAGCAGGAAGAGCGGGCCGAAGGGCCCGCTCTCTTTTTACCTTCCAGCATCA
>JAFDZF010000116.1 GCA_018267055.1 Bacteroidota bacterium | reverse complement strand
AGGTCGAGCGTATCGCCGGTGAGGTCGATCTGGTCGTAGCGCAGGTCGCGGCCCCCGCCGGCCTGCTTGAACACCAGCTCGAACGTGCCGGGAGGCGTGGGCGCACGCACGATGCGCGCCCGCAGCACGATCTCGTCGTAGATCACGCCCACGCCTTCGGGCAGGGCCATGCGCTCGACATGGAGGGGGTACTCCCCTTCGCCGAAGCACCACGCCCGACGGACGTCCGCCGGGCAGGCCACCGTGTCCAGCCGCACGTGCTGGGCCCACGCGCGGCCATCGAGCGCGACCAGGGTATCGACCCGCATGGTGCGCACAGCCTCCTTGCGCTCGAACAGGAAGAGCTCGTACGGGCGGTCACCGAACACGGTATGGCCCTGCCGGGGCTCCCACACGCCACGCACGGCGAAATGCGGATCGTCCAGCAGGGTGTCCAGCGGCAGGCGCGCCTCGTTCGGCCCGAGCTGCGAGTCCCAGAAGATCAGCTCACCGGGCCGGAAGAAGTCGGCGGGACGCTGGTCGTTCAAGCCCCAGAGCGGCCGGTAATGCGCATCGTCGAAGGGATCCAGCCCCGCGCGGAACGCCGCGTACGGATGCGTGGAATACACCACACCGTCCGGCGACCAGGCGTTCCGCAAGGCATCCCCTGCGTCGTCCAGCGCCTGTTGGTCGCCGCTGCGTTGCAACGGGCCGTGCAGCATTGCCTGGAGCGTGGCCAGGCCGGCATAGGCCAGCACGACCAGCCAGGCCGTCCCCGCCGCGATGCCCGCGAAGCGGGGCCATGGGCGAAGGGCCATCAGGCGCCCCCAGGTATGCAGCCCGAACACGGCGGCGAGCGGGACCACCGTCACCAGCACGCGCGCGAGGCCGGCCGAGGCCTGGATCCCCTTCCACCAGATGTAGCTATGGATGGCGAACGCGAGGAGCACCGGCCCCGCGGCCGCGAGCCCCATCAGCCGGTGCACCTGCCGGTATCCCGCGTCCTTCCGGTGGACCCACGGCCAGATCAGCAGGGCCGAAAGGAACAGGACGAGCACCGGTACCCCGAAGATCCCGGGTGCGTTGCGGACGAACTGCAGCAGATCGCCGGACCCGTACACGCTGGCGCCCGCCTTGTACGGGCCGTGCGTCCAGAACCACAGCGGATCCCCGAACACCCGCCAGGCCACTACGGCGTACACCGCCCATCCGGTGAAGCACCAGGGCAGCGCGCGCCATTGCTTCCGGAGGGCGATCCAGGCGATCACCGCCGGGAGGAAGGCCACGTATTCGGGCCGCGAGAACGGGGTCAATGATGCCAGGATCGCCGCCGCGACCCAGCGCTCCCCCATCAGCGCCCGGAGCACGAGCAGGGTGAGCGCCCCGAACAACACTTCCGTCATCCCGCCGATGGCCATCAGGACATACAGCGGCGCGGCGGCCAGCAGCAGGGGGAAGGCCAGCTGCGCGAAGCGCCCTGCGTCACGCAGGAGCCGTGCCGCGGTCCAGCAGGTGGCGATGGTCACCACCGCGTTGAACGCGGCCATGCCCGGATGCCCCAGCTGCGCGAAGGGCGAAGCCAGCAGCAGGAACAGGGGCTTGCCCCACAGGTCCAGCAGCAGCTCGGGGTGCGCCCAGCAGTAGCGGGCCTGCAGGTAGTGCTGCACGCCGTCGCCCATCTCCACGATGCCGTCGGAGACCGCACGCAGCGTGACGATGAGCACCGCCAGGACGGAAGCGAGGACCAGCGTGGCATGCTCCGCACCGGTAGGCCTTGCGGATGCCATGGCTCAACGGCGCAGGCCGTACTTCACGATGCACCAGATGGCGCGGAAGCCGTCCTTCCAGCCGATCTTCTTGCCCTCCGCATAGGTGCGGCCGTAATAGCTGATGCCCACCTCATAGATGCGCGCGTCCTTCACACGGGCCAGCTTGGCGGTGACCTCCGGCTCGAAGCCGAAGCGCTTCTCCTTCAGGTCGAGCCCCTTCGCGATGTCGGAGCGGATCAGCTTGTAGCACGTCTCCATATCGGTCAGGTTCAAGTTGTTGAACGCGTTGGAGAGGTGCGTGAGGAACTTGTTGCCGATGCTGTGCCAGAAGAAAAGGATGCGGTGCGGATGGTGGCCCATGAAGCGTGAGCCGAACACCACGTCCGCGAAGCCTTCCACCACGGGGCGGAGCAGGTCGTTGTATTCGCGCGGATCATATTCCAGGTCGGCATCCTGCACGATGAGGAACTCACCGGTGGCCTCCTGGATCCCGCGGTGGATGGCAGCGCCCTTGCCCATGTTGCGGGGCTGCTCGAAAAAGCGGATGCCCAGGGCCGGGTTGGCCTCCATGTAGCGGTGGATGGCGCCCACCGTGCCGTCGCGGGAGCCGTCGTTCACGATGATCACCTCCTTGGTGATGCCGTGGTCCAGGCGGACGTCGCGCACCTTGTCCAGGATGAGGTGGATCGTGCGTTCCTCGTTGTACGCCGGGATGATGATGGACAGCTTCCGGATGGGCGGCATGGTGGGAAGTGGGCGAAGATAGCCGGGAGGGCTACCGGGCCGCCTGTTGCAATGGACGCAGGTCGTAGATGTCCACGTCGGGGTGATGCCCAAGGGGGTGGGCCAGGTAGGGGCGTATGTAGGGGCGGTCGGCCCAGGAAGGGTCGGTGAGGTAGAGGTAGCCCGGCCGGAGGACATGGACGGCCCGGGCCATGGACAGGCTGTCCTCCAGGCCCACCGTGTAATCGCTCCAGCCGGTCTGGCCTGCGAGGTAGAGGCCCACCTGCCAGCTGCGGTCCACGGTGATCAGGACCTTGTCCTGGCGGGTGATGCCCAGGGACCGTGCATAAGGCTCCACATCGAGCTGGCCGCGCCGCTTCCAGTACTCGGCCGAACGCCAATGCTCGAGCTGGGCATCGTTCAGGATACAGGAAGCCACGGCCGAGCGGTCCATGGGAAGTCCGTTCCGCGTGCGCAGGCCCATATCCACCGCGGCGTAGAGCACGGACCAGCCCAGGAGGAGGAGGGCCAGGCACTTCGCCCAGGGGGTGCGCAGCCATGCGCCCTCCTGGCGTCCGTACCAGGCGATCACGGTGATGAGCAGCGCCATCAAGACCAGCTGCGGGCAGGTGAAGTAGTAATCGTGGTTGTTCAGCGCCTGCGCCCAGCCGACGAGGTACAAGGCCAGGCCGAACAGCAGGAACCCATGGAAGAGGACGACCTGCCAGGGAAGGCGGCGCGCCGCCACGACCAGCAGCACGAACGCGCCCAGGAAGACCAGCCACACCGGCAGGCTGAAGATCTCGAAGACCAGGATCGTCCGGGCGAACCGGAGCGCTGTCGCCGCTTCCTCGGCCGACATCAGCCAGTAATGGCTCATCCCCGTATTGGTGAACGGGTTGCCATGCACCTGGTTGTACCGCGCGGACCAGGCATACCAGGCCACCACGGGCACCACCGCGCCGATGAAGCAGGCCCAGGCGAGACCGCGCTGGGGGAACAGACGACGGCCGGTCCTTCGCCACAGCAGGGTCTCCGCGGCCAGGACGCCCCAGGCGGCCACGAACAGGAAGCCGGCGGTGATCTTGAGCAGCATGGCCAGCGCCGTGAAGGCCATGGCGATGACCAGGTCCCATCGTCGCCTGCGATCCAGGTAGCGCACCATCCACCAGCAGCCCATCAAGGCCAGGTCCAGCGCGGGCACGTCCGGCAGGAACGAGATGCCGAAGTAGACGGTGGCAGGCGAGGTGAAGAAGAGCAGGGAGGTCCAGATGCCCCAGAAGGCCGACCGGGTGAGGCGCCGGGCCGTGAGGAACAGCGCGTACGAGCCCCCGAAGTGCAGCAGCACCATGATCAGGCGGTAGAGGAACTCGCTCTGGCCGAACGCGCGCCAGAGCATGCCCACGCCCCAATAGAGCACCGGGAACTCGGCGGCCGTGCGCCCGGTGGTATCGTGGTCCGCGTGCAGGTTGCACATCCGCGGCTCGAACAGGTCGGGGTCGGTGAAGGCATAGTTCCACGTCATCCCCAGGCAGTCGCACTGGCGGAAGATGTGGTGGGGCTGCGGCCGCAGGTGGAGCACCCGCCCATACTCGTACGCGCAGCACAGGAGCACGAAGCCGATCGTGAAGACCAGGCCGGCGGGCATGCGGCCCAAGGATCGACGGAGGGGCCCGAAGAGCATGGGAATGGCGAAGAAGGCGCGTAAGATACCGGACGCCGACGCCGGTCAATGATCGCCCAGGAACGCCCGCACGATATTGAGGGCATAGTGGTCCCAGTCCCAGGTCTCCGTGCTGAAGAAGCACCAGTCGTACTGGAGCATCGCGCGGTAGTTCACGAACGCCAATAGGAAAAGCAGGGGAAGCGATGCGTACCGAAGGCGCACGGCGCGCTCATCGTTCCGGCACAGGAACGCCCAGAGCGGGACCGCGACGAACGGCATGTACTGCACCATGGGCCGCGAGCCGTAGCTGCAGCCGAAATACCAGACCCACCACGCGGAACACACGTAAACGATGGCGGCGAGCGTGCCCAGGACAAGGAGCGCCCGCGGACGCATGTCCTTCCACATGGCCCGAACCCCGAACGGCAGCATCAACAGCACCGGCGCATAAGGCAGCCAACCGTTCCGGGGAGCGAACAGGAACTTCACGAGTTCCGGCGACCACCAGTTGAACCCCTCATCGCCGTAGGAATAGACGACCAGCCGGCCGTGCACGTGCCACCAGTAGATCAGCTGCGGGGCCCACACCAGGGCGATGCACAGCAGCTGCCGGCCCCAGAAGGCCGGTGACCGCAGCAGCGTGCGCCGCTCCAGCAGGATCCAGGCATGCATGCCCAGCACCGCCACCACGTCGACGGGACGGATGAGCACGATGAGCGCGCACGCCAGGGGGAACAGCCACCGCTGCACATTCCGTTCGCCGGGCAGCACACCGGTGGCCAGGGCATACAGCGCGAGGCATACCGTGAAGAAGGAATGGATGTGCGAGAAGCCCGGCATCCGGAACGCATAGAAGAAGACATTGCTGCCGAAGCCGATGGCCGCCAGCACCACGGGCGCCACCCAGGGGGCGGCGGGCATGAGCCGCTGCAAGGCCAGGGCCAGGAGCAGGGATCCGAGCGACCAGTAGAACACCGCGCAGAGCTCCATGCAGCGGCGATGCGTGTCGGAGAAGCCATCGGTCGTCCCCCAGCCGGTGATCGCTTCGGCGATCAAGTAGAAGGGCAGTTGCAGGAGGGCCGTGCCGCAGGTGTACTTCGTCAGGACGACATCGTGCTCCCGGTCGAGCGTGAACCCGTTCCCGGTACGCGCCAGGGTGGCGTCCCCCACGGCATCGGCCCGCAGGTCCCAATGGAAGAACGCAGGCAGATAGACATAATACCCCGCGGCATCGGCCCGCAGGTCCGCGTGCCAGTCCTCCGCGGCATAGGCCGCATGGAACCGCCAGGAGCCGGCGGTCCACCAGGCGCACCACAGGACGGCGGTCAGCCCGACGGCCCAAGGCGTCCAGCGGAAGCCTGCGTTCGGCCACCTCGGCATCCGGTCGGTGCTCAACGGTGATGCGGCGGACCCCGCCGGAAGGTTCAGATCGCCATCTCCGGCACGTCGGCCGGCACCACCAGCCGCCCCTCGGTCTTCGCCTGGATCTCCTCCACGCTCACGCCGGGTGCGCGCTCAAGCAGCTTGAAGCCTTCGGGCGTGATGTCGAACACACCGAGGTCGCTCACCACCTTCTTCACGCAGCCCACGCCGGTCAGGGGCAGGCTGCACTTCTTCAGCAGTTTGCTCTCGCCGGCCTTGTTGGTGTGCAGCATCACCACGATGATGTTCTGCGCGCTGGCCACCAGGTCCATGGCGCCGCCCATGCCCTTCACCATCTTGCCGGGGATCTTCCAATTGGCGATGTCGCCGTTGTCCGCCACTTCCATGGCGCCCAGCACGGTGAGCTGCACCTTCTGCGAGCGGATCATGGCGAAGCTGGTGGCGCTATCGAAGATGGCCGAGCCCGGCAGCAACGTCACCGTCTGCTTGCCGGCATTGATCAGGTCGGCGTCCTCCTCACCGGCATAAGGGAACGGGCCCATGCCGAGGATGCCGTTCTCGCTCTGCAGCGTCACGTTGATCCCCGGGGGGATGTGGTTGGCCACCAGCGTCGGGATGCCGATGCCCAGGTTCACGTAGTAGCCGTCCTTCAGCTCACGCGCGATGCGGCGCGCCATTTGGTCCTTGTCGAGTGGCATGCGTAAGGGATGCGTGCGCCCAAGGTAGCCCGTCCGAAGGGATGCTACGGGGTGCCCGCGCTGAACGTCCGCAGGCGCGCGTCGGAGAGCCGGAAGGGCGACCGGCGGATGTTCCACAGGTAGACGCCGCAACTGCCGCCGGCCGGCGTGGGCGTGCAGCGCAGCACCTCCACCCGCGCACCCTCCGCGAGACCCGGCCAGTGCCGCAGCTCCGCCGAATCGTAATACACCACCGCACCCGTGCTGTCCTTCACTTGGGTAACGAAGCGCACGTCCATGTCCGGGTCCGCTGCGATCGTCGCGGAGAAAGCGACGCACCAAGGGCGCCCATCCGCTGCGCGGACCTGCAGGGTCAGGAACTCCGCATCGCCTGCATGATCGGCAAAGAGGGTATCGGCAACGGCCCGGAGCTCAAGGGGCCGGTCGCGGAAGAGGAGCCGGACGTCGCTGTCGGCGCT
>JAFDZF010000115.1 GCA_018267055.1 Bacteroidota bacterium | reverse complement strand
GAGCTGCCGATCGACAAGAGCTGGAGCTGGTTCTCGCGCCACCCGGTGCTGAACCTGGCCGCGCTGAACGGCGTGTGGAACGCGCTGGAGATCGCGGTGGAACCGGCGGAGCTGGAACGCAATCCCTACCAGGTGATGCCCGATGGCGAGGCGCAGGCCGAGTTCCGCGCCGCGCGGGCGCTCCCCGGCGGGACGTATCGTTCCATCGTCAAAGCGGGCCGTCCCAACATTCTGGTGATCCTCCTGGAAAGCTGGACGGCCGACGTGATCGAGCCGCTCGGGGGCGACAGCGGCGTGGCGCCGCAGTTCACGCGCCTGGCGAAGGACGGGCTGCTCTTCACGAACTTCCACTCCACCGGCTTCCGCACGGAACAGGGGCTCTGCGCGACCCTCAGCGCCTTCCCCTCGCAGCCGAAGACGACGATCATCCGGAAGTTCGGCAAGTTCGACCGCCTGCCCAGCCTGGTGAACGCGCTCGACAGCGCGGGCTACGCCTCCCGTTACTACTATGCCGGCGACGTCGCCTTCGCCAACACGCGCGCCTATCTGGAAGCCATGGGCTTCGACGTGGTGCACGACGAGCGCTCCTTCCCCATCCAGCGGCGCACGCGCTGGGGGGCCTTCGATGAGGAGCTCTTCGCCTTCCACCTGCGGGATGCCTCCAGCTCCTCCCGGCCGTTCTTCCAGGTCATCATGACGGCGACCAGCCATGAGCCCTTCGATGCCCCGGTGCACGAAGGCTTCGAAGGCGGCGAGGCGCAGCAGTACCGCAACACCGTGCACTACACCGACCGCTGCCTCGGCGCATTCCTGGACGACGCGCGGAAGCAGGACTGGTACGCCAACACGCTCATCGTGGTGATGGCCGACCACGGCCACTACCTGCCGCACCACCTCCAGGCCTTCAGCGAGCGCCGGCACCGCATCCCTTTCCTGATCACCGGCGGTGCGCTGCGCGACGAGCTGCGTGGGACGCGCGACGGCACCTACGGTTCGCACGTGGACGTGGCGCCCACGCTGCTCGCCCAGCTGGGGCTGCCCCGCGGCCATTTCGCCTGGGGCCGCGACCTGTTCGACCGCGGCACGCGGCACGACGCCTTCTGGACCTTCAACGATGGCTTCGGGATCGCCGACAGCACGCAGGCCGTGGTGTTCGATGAAGCGGGCCAGCGCGTGATCGAGCTGCGCGACAGCGCGGACACGAAGGACAGGGAACGGCTGCTGCGCCAGGGCAAGGCCCAGCTGCAGCTGCTGATCGATCAGTACATGGCGTTCGACCAGTGATCAGCCGGCGTACCGCAGGTCGCGCCCGGGGTAGCGGGCGCTCTTGCCCAGCTGCTCCTCGATGCGCAGCAGCTGGTTGTACTTGGCGATCCGGTCGCTGCGCGACGCGGAGCCGGTCTTGATCATGCCGCAGTTGGTGGCCACCGCGAGGTCGGCGATGGTGCTGTCCTCGGTCTCGCCGCTGCGGTGGCTCATCACGGCCGTGTAGGCGGCCTTGTGCGCCATGTCCACGGCCTCGAGGGTCTCGGTGAGCGTGCCGATCTGGTTCACCTTCACCAGGATGCTGTTGGCGATGTGCTTCCGGATGCCTTCGGCCAGGCGCTTGGTGTTGGTCACGAAGAGGTCGTCGCCCACCAGCTGCACCTTGGCGCCCAGGACATCGGTCAGCTTCTTCCAGCCGTCCCAATCGTCCTCGCTCATGCCATCCTCGATGCTGACGATGGGGTAGCGCTTGCACCAGTCCTTCCACATCGCCACCATGTCCTCGCTGGTGAGGCTGTCGCCGGTGCTCTCGAGCACGTAGCGCTTCTTCTTCGCGTCATAGAACTCGGTGCTGGCCGCGTCCAGGGCGATCACGATGTCGTCACCGGGCTTGTACCCGGCCTTCTCGATGGCCTGCATCACCAGCTTCAGCGCGTCCTCGTTGCTCTTGAGGTCGGGCGCGAAGCCGCCCTCGTCGCCCACGTTGGTGGCGAGGCCCTTGCTCTTCAGCACGGCCTTGAGGTGGTGGAAGACCTCCGCGCCCATGCGCAGGCCCTGGCTGAAGGAGGAGGCACCCACGGGCATGATCATGAACTCCTGCACGTCCACCTTGTTGTCGGCGTGCGCGCCGCCATTGAGGATGTTCATCATCGGCACCGGAAGGGTGCACGCGTTGGTGCCGCCCACGTAGCGGTACAGCGGCAGCCCGGCCTCGCTGGCGGCCGCCTTGGCCACGGCCAGGGACACGCCCAGAATGGCGTTCGCGCCCAGGTTGGCCTTGTTGGGCGTGCCGTCGAGGCCCATCATGGCCCGGTCGATCATCGCCTGGTCGGCCACCAGCGCGCCCTGCAGCTCGTTGTTGAGCGTGCCGTTGACGTTCTCCACGGCCTTCTGCACGCCTTTGCCCAGGTAGCGCTTCTTGTCGCCGTCGCGCAGCTCCACCGCCTCGTGCGCGCCCGTGCTGGCCCCGCTGGGGACGGCCGCGCGGCCCAGGTGGCCGGAATCGGTGTAGACGTCGACCTCGATGGTGGGATTGCCCCGGGAATCGAGGATCTCGCGGGCTTGGATCTTGGCGATCAGGCTCATGGGTCGTATCGGAATGCGAAGCCCTCCACGCGGGAGGGCCTTCTGGTTGTCAGACGTTCTGCAATCGCTGCTTCGCGACGCCGGCATGCACCGCCATGTTCCGCACGAAGTCGTCGAACAGGTAGCGGGCGTCGAAGGGGCCGGGGCCGGCCTCGGGGTGGTACTGGACGGCGAACACCGGGCGGTCCTTCAGGCGGAGGCCGGCGATGCTGCCGTCGTTGAGGTGCACGTGGGTGATCTCCACGGCCTTGTTCTTCTCGGCGCGCTCGCGGTTGGCCACGAACCCGTGGTTCTGCGAGGTCACCTCATCGTGCCCGGTGACCAGGTTCTTCACGGGGTGGTTGATGCCGCGGTGCCCGTGGTGCATCTTCTCGGTGCCGATGCCCTGGCTCTCGGCGATGAGCTGGTGGCCCAGGCAGATGCCGAAGACCGGCAGCCCGCTCTCCACCACCTCCTTCACCAGGGCCACGCTGGCGGGCATCGCGCCGGGATCGCCGGGGCCGTTGCTCAGCAGGAAGCCCGAGGGGTTCCAGGCCAGCATGTCCTTCAGCGGCGTGGTCATCGGGAAGACCTTCACCAGGCATCCCCGCTCGGTGAGGCAGCGGATGATGTTGGTCTTGGTGCCGAAGTCGACCAGGGCCACGCGGTAGCTGGCGTCGGGGTCGCCCGTCACGTAGGCTTCCGGCGTGGTCACTGTGCTGCTCAGCTCGGTGCCGGCCATGTCGGGCACGGCGGCCAGCTGGGCCTGCAGCACGGTCAGGTCCATCTCGGTGCTGCTGATCAGGGCGTTCTGGGCGCCATGATCGCGGATGTGGCGGACCAGCTTGCGGGTGTCGATGTCGCTGATGCCCACCACGCCCTGGGTGCGGAGCAGGTCGTCCATGGACCCGCTGCCGGCGGGGCGGCTCCAGATCTGGCTGGCCTTCTTCACCACCAGCCCGGCGATCTTCACCGAGCCGCTCTCCCCTTCCTCGTCGCTCACGCCGTAGTTGCCCACGTGCGGTGTGGCCAGCACCATGATCTGCCGCGTGTAGCTGGGGTCGGTGAAGATCTCCTGGTAACCGGTCATCCCGGTATTGAAGCAGATCTCGCCCGCGGTGATGCCCCTGGCGCCTATGGCACGCCCCCTGAAAACAGTTCCATCGGCGAGCAGAAGAACGGCTTCGGGGCGTTGGCTGACCAGCATCGGCCGCGAAGATATCGCGAACGCGGGGTCCGATCGTCCCCGGCCCCTCCACAGTTGTCAACGAACGGCCGCCGGAGGCGCCGCCATGCGGCCCGGCAATGAAGAAAGGCCCCTTCCGGGGCCTTTCCTGTCATCGTTGTCGGAGCGCTTACTCGCTCTTGGCCTCGCCTTCCTCGGCCTTCGGCTCCGCTTTCGCGGCGCCTTCGGCCTTCTTGGCGGCAGGCTTGGCGGAGCGGCTGCGGCGCGTCTTCTTCACCTCGGCGCCGGCCTTCTCCTTGGGCGCGTACACGGTGTTGAAGTCGACGAGCTCGATCATGGCCATCTCGGCGGCATCGCCCAGGCGGTTGCCCAGCTTGATGATGCGCACGTAGCCACCCGGGCGGGACGCCACCTTGGGGGCGACGTCGCGGAACAGGGCGGCGGTGGCCTCCTTGTTCTGCAGGTAGCTGAACACCGTGCGGCGGCTGTGCGTGCTGTCCTCCTTGCTCTTGGTGATCAGCGGCTCCACGAAGCGGCGCAGCGCGCGGGCCTTCGCCAGCGTGGTGTTGATCCGCTTGTGCTCGATCAGCGAGCAGGCCATGTTGCTCAGCAACGCATCGCGATGCGCCTTCGTGCGGCCCAGGGCGTTGTTCTTGTTCCCGTGTCTCATGACAGTTGTCTGTTGTCGGTCGTCCGTTGTCGGTGATGCCTAGCGGCGGCCGACGACGGGCACCGGTATCACTCCTTGTCCAGTTTGTACTTGCTCACGTTCATCCCGAAGCTCAGGCCCTTGTTCTCCACCAGGTCCTCCAGCTCGGTCAGGCTCTTCTTCCCGAAGTTGCGGAACTTCAAGAGGTCGTTCTTGTTGTAGCTCACCAGGTCACCGAGGGTCTCGATGTCGGCGGCCTTCAGGCAGTTCAGGGCGCGTACGCTCAGGTCCATGTCCACCAGCTTGCTCTTCAGCAGCTGGCGCATGTGCAGGCTCGTCTCGTCCAGGTCCTCCGGCTCGCTGCTGCTGCGGCTGCCGCCCACGCTGCCGCTGCGCTCCTCCAGTTCGAGGGTGATGCGCTCGTCGCTGAACAGCATGAAGTGGTGGATCAGGATCTTGGCGGCCTCCTGCAGCGCGTTCTTGGGGTCGATGCTGCCGTCGGTCACAAGCTCGAGCGTGAGCTTCTCATAGTCCGTCTTCTGCTCCACGCGGGTGTTGTCCACGCTGTACTTCACGTTCTTGATCGGCGTGAAGATGGAGTCGATGAAGATGGTGCCGATGGGCGCGCCCTCCACCTTGTTCTCGTCGGCGGGCACGTAGCCGCGGCCCTTGCCCACGGTGAGCTCCACGTGCAGCTTCACGTTGCTCTCCATGTGGCAGATCACCAGGTCCGGGTTGAGCACCTGGAAGCCGGTGGTGTGCTTGCCGATGTCGCCGGCGCTGAAGCTGTCCTTGCCGCTGATGGTGAAGGAGACCTTCTCGGTGCTCACGTCCTCCAGCTGGCGGCGGAAGCGCACCTGCTTGAGGTTGAGCACGATCTCCGTCACGTCCTCGATCACGCCTTTGATGGTGCTGAACTCGTGCTCCACTCCGTCGATGCGCACGCTCGTGATGGCGTAGCCTTCGAGGCTGCTGAGGAGGATGCGGCGCAGCGCGTTGCCGATGGTGATGCCATAGCCCGGCTCCAGCGGGCGGAACTCGAACGTACCGCGCTGGTCATCGGATTCGATCATCACGACCTTGTCCGGTCGTTGGAAATCCAGAATGGGCATGCTCTTCTTGGTTGGGTTCGTTGTCTGTTATCCGTTGTCCGTTGTCAGTCGTGCTACGCGTCGGGGCCGCCTGACAACGGGCGACCGGCAACGGGGCGAAGGCTTACTTCGAGTACAGTTCCACGATCAGCTGCTCGCGGATGTTCTCCGGGATCTGCGCACGCTCGGGCATGGCGATCATCTTGCCCGTCATGGTGGAGGGGTCGAAGTCGATCCAGTCGTAGCGCTTGCTGTTCACCGACAGGCTGCTGGTGATGCTCTCCAGGCTGCGGCTGCGCTCGCGCACGGCGATGGCGTCGCCGGGACGCAGGGTGTAGCTGGGGATGTTCACCACCTGCTGGTTCACGGTGATGTGGCCGTGGCCCACGAGCTGGCGGGCGGCGCGGCGCGTGGGCGCGATGCCCATGCGGTACACCGTGTTGTCCAGGCGCGCCTCGCACAGGCTCAGCAGCACCTCGCCGGTGATGCCCTTCTTGCTGGCGGCGGCCACGAACATCTTCTGGAACTGGCGCTCCAGGATGCCGTAGGTGTACTTGGCCTTCTGCTTCTCGCGCAGCTGCGTGCTGTACTCGCTTTCCTTCTTGCGGCGCTTGGCGGTGAGGCCATGCTGGCCGGGGGAATGGGGCTTGCGCTCCATCCATTTGTCGGGTCCGAAGATCGGCTCCTTGAACTTGCGAGCGATCCGGGTCTTGGGTCCAGTGTATCGTGCCATTGGGTCTGTTCTCTTGAAGGGCTTACACGCGACGCTTCTTGGGCGGACGGCAACCGTTGTGGGGCATGGGGGTGAGGTCGAGGATCTCGGTGACCTCCACGCCGTTGTTGTGCAGGGCGCGGATGGCGCTCTCGCGCCCGCCGCCGGGTCCTTTCACGAACACCTTCACCTTGCGCAGGCCCAGCTCGAAGGCCTCGCGTGCCGCCTCCTCGGCGCTCACCTGGCCGGCGTACGGGGTGTTCTTCTTGCTGCCGCGGAAGCCCATCTTGCCGCTGCTGGCCCAGCTGATCACCTCGCCCTTGTTGTTGGTGAGGCTGATGATCAGGTTGTTGAACGTGGCGCGGATGTGGGCCTGTCCGTAGGCCTCCACGTGCACGTTCTTCTTTTTCTTCTTGCCAGCGGCCGCGCCGCCTTTCTGCTCTTGTTTCGCCATGATCAGACCTTATTTGGTCACCTTCTTCTTGTTCGCTACGGTCTTGCGCTTGCCCTTGCGGGTGCGGCTGTTGGTACGGGTCCGCTGACCGCGTACGGGAAGGCCGTTGCGGTGGCGGTTGCCACGGTAGCTGTTGATGTCGATCAGTCGCTTGATGCTCAGTTGCACCTCGCTGCGCAGGGCACCCTCGGTCTTGATGTGCTCGTTGATGTACGTGCGGATCTTGCCCTGTTCCTCATCGGTCCAGTCCTGCACCTTGGTGTCCGGGTCCACGCCCGTCGCTTCCAGGATGGTCTGCGCCGTGCTGCGGCCGATGCCGTAGATGTAGGTGAGGCCGATGCAGCCCCGCTTCTGTTTGGGTAGGTCGATGCCTGCGATACGTGCCATGCTCGTTCGGTTATCAGCCTTGACGCTGCTTGAACTTCGGGTTCTTCTTGTTGATGATGTACAGACGTCCCTTGCGGCGCACCAGTTTGCAGTCCGCGGAACGCTTCTTGATCGAGGCCCTGACTTTCATGGGTTCTCCGTGTGATTCGTTAGGTCTTGTACCGGAAGGTGATGCGCCCCTTGCTCAGGTCGTACGGGCTCATCTCCACCTTCACCTTGTCGCCCGGCAGGATCCGGATGTAGTGCATCCGCATCTTCCCGCTGATGTGCGCCACGATGACGTGCCCGTTCTCCAGCTCCACGCGGAACATGGCATTGCTCAGCGCCTCCTTGATGACGCCGTCCTGCTCGATGTTCCCTGTTTTGCTCATTCCTTCCTTTTTCCTTTTTCGTTCCTATCTCCGGCGCCGGCCCTGAGGCCGACGTTCGTTACATGTCCACCAACTCCCCTTTCGCCTTCAGCACATCCTCGATGTAGCTGAAGGTGGATAAGACCTCCGCCTGTCCGTCGCGCACCGCCACGGTGTGCTCGAAGTGCGCGCTCGGGCGCCCATCGCGGGTCACCACGGTCCAGCCGTCGTCCAGCTGGCGCACTTCCTTGCTGCCCATGTTCACCATCGGTTCGATGGCGAGCACCATGCCGCGCTGCAGCTTGGTGCCGTGCCCGCGCTTGCCGTAGTTCGGCACTTCGGGCGCCTCGTGCAGCTTGCGGCCCACGCCGTGCCCCACCAGCTCGCGCACCACGCCGTACTTGTGGGCTTCCGCGTGCTGCTGGACGGCGGCGCCGATGTCGCCCGTGCGGTTGTTCGTCACCGCCTGCGCGATGCCGAGCGCCAGGCACTCCTGCGTCACCTTCAGCAGCTTCCGCACGTCGGCGGGCACCTCGCCCACGCAGAACGTGTAGGCGCTGTCCCCGTAGAAGCCGTTCATCAGCACGCCGCAGTCGACGCTGGCGATGTCGCCCTCCTGGAGGGGGCGGTCGCCCGGCAGGCCGTGCACCACCTGATCGTTGACACTGATCAGCAGGGTGCTCGGGCATCCGTACAGGCCTTTGAAGCCCGGCAGGCCACCGTTGTCCCGGATGAACCGCTCCGCCAGCGCGTCGAGCGCGGCGGTGGTCACGCCGGGACCGATGTGGCGTGCCACTTCGGCCAAGGTCTTACCAACAAGCAAAGAACTCTCCCTCACCAATGCGACTTCCTCATCGCTCAGGAGGATCACGGACCTGGCCATGACCCTATCCTGTCGCCATGCTGAACGCCGCGCTCTGCCGCCCCTTGATGCGGCCCGATTTCATCAGGCCGTCATAATGCCTCATCAGCAGGTGGCTCTCGATCTGCTGCAGCGTGTCGAGCAGAACGCCCACCATGATCAGCAGCGAGGTGCCGCCGAAGAACTGGGCGAAGCCCTGCTTCACCCCCGCCGCGATGGCGAAGGCGGGCAGGATGGCCACGAAGCCCAGGAAGATGGCCCCCGGCAGCGTGATGCGGCTGAGGAGGTCATCGATGTAGCCCGCCGTCTGCTTGCCCGGCTTCACCCCCGGCACGAAGCCGCCGTTGCGCTTCATGTCGTCGGCCAGCTGGTTCGGGTTCACCGTGATGGCGGTGTAGAAGTACGTGAAGGCCACCACCATGATGAACAGGGTGACGTTGTAGGCCACGCTCTCGTAGCGGCTGAAGTGCTGCATCCACTGCGGCGGGTTGCCGTTCCACCACGGGGCCTGCGAGAGGTACATGGGGATGAGCACGATGGCCTGGGCGAAGATGATGGGCATCACGCCGGCCGCGTTCACCTTGAGGGGGATGTAGTTGCGCACGCCGCCGTACTGCTTGTTGCCCTGCACGCGCTTGGCGAACTGCACCGGGATGCGGCGCGTGCCCTGCACCAGCAGGATGTTGCCGGCGATGATGAGCAGCCAGATGACCACTTCGAGCAGCACCACCACCAGGCCGCCACCGCCGCCCGTGCGGCTGATGAACTCCTGCAGGAAGGATTCCGGCAGGCGGGCCAGGATGCCCACCATGATGATGAGCGATACGCCGTTGCCCAGGCCGCGCTCGGTGATGCGCTCACCGAGCCACATCACGAACAGGGTGCTGCAGGTGAGGATGACCACGCTGGTGACCAGCCAGAACTGGCTGTCGGGGCGGGCGGGTGCGTCCACGTAGGTGTAGATGTAGCCCGGCGCCTGGAAGATGCAGATGAGGATGGTGATGTAGCGCGTCCACTGGTTGATGCGGCGGCGGCCGCTCTCCTCGCGCTGCATCTTCTGCACGGCCGGCACGGCGATGCCCGCCAGCTGCATGATGATGCTCGCGCTGATGTAGGGCATCACGCCCAGCGCGAAGATGCTCGCGCGGGTGAAGGCGCCCCCCGTGAAGATGCTCAACAGGTCCACCAGGCCCGTGCCACCACCGGTGGCGCTGGCCAAGCGCGCGCTGTCCACGCCGGGCAGCACGATGAAGCTGCCGATGCGGTACACCAGCAGCAGGCCCAGCGTGATGAGGATCCGCTTGCGCAGTTCCTCGATGCGCCAGATGTTCTTGACCGTTGCGATCAGGTTCTTCATCGTCAGGCGTTGACGGTCTCCGCTTTGCCTCCTTTCGCCTCGATGGCGGCCTTGGCGCTCGCGCTGAAGGCGTTGGCCTTCACTTCGATGGCGCCTTTCAGTTCACCGCGGCCGAGGATCTTCACCCGGTCGTTCTTGGCGATCAGGCCGTTCTCCCGCATCACCTGCAGGTCCACGGCCTTCAGGCCTTTCTTGTCCACCAGGGCTTGCAGGGCGTCGAGGTTGATGCCCTTGTACTCCACGCGGGTGGGGTTGGTGAAGCCGAACTTCGGCAGGCGGCGCACCAGGGGGGTCTGGCCACCCTCGAAGCCGCGACGGCGGTTGTAGCCGGTGTCGGCCTTCTGGCCCTTGTGGCCCTTGGTGGACGTGCCACCGCGACCGCTGCCTTGGCCGCGGCCGATGCGCTTCTCCTTCTTGGTGGCCCCTTCGGCCGGCTTCAGTTTGCTCAGGTCCATGGTCTCTTCTCGTTAGGAGGTCAGGCCTCGGTCACACTTACCAAATGGCTCACTTTGGCCACCATGCCGCGCACTTGCGGCGTGCCCTCCACTTCGGCCTTCTTGCCGATGCGGCCCAGGCCGAGCGCTTTCAGGGTGTCCTTCTGGCGCTTGGGGCACTTGATCTGGCTGCCGGTCTGGGTGATGATGATCTTGCTCATGGCTTCTTCTTCAGCTGGTGGTCCGCCGGGCGGATCATCCGTTGAACACTTTCTCAAGCTTCACGCCGCGCTGATGGGCCACGGCGGCCGCGTCGCGCAGGTTGGTGAGCGCCTCGATGGTGGCCTTCACCACGTTGTGCGGGTTGCTGGAACCCTTGCTCTTGGCCAGCACGTCGGTGACGCCCACGCTCTCCAGCACGGCGCGCATGGCGCCGCCGGCAATCACGCCCGTACCGTGCGCGGCGGGCTTCAGCAGCACCTGCGCGCCGGCGAACTTGCCCTCCTGCATGTGGGGGATGGTCCCCTTGCGCACGGGCACTTTCACCAGGTTCTTCTTGGCGTCGTCGATGCCCTTGGCGATGGCCTCCTGCACCTCCTTCGCCTTGCCCAGGCCGTGGCCCACCACGCCGTTCTCATTGCCCACCACCACGATGGCGGCGAAGGTGAACGTGCGGCCGCCCTTGGTCACCTTGGTGACGCGGTTGAGCGCGACGAGCTTGTCCTTCAGCTCCAGGTCGCTGCTCTTCACCTTGTTGGTCCTTGTCTCTGCCATTGTGTTGTGATCAGAAGTTGAGACCGGCCTCGCGGGCGGCTTCGGCCAGCGCCTTCACGCGGCCATGGTACAGGTAACCGTTGCGGTCGAACACGACCTTCTCGATGCCGGCCGCCCTCGCCTTCTCGGCGATGGCCCGGCCCACGAGCTTGGCCTGCTCCACGCCGGAGGCCTCGTGCGCCTTCTTGTCCTTCAGGCTGCCGGCGCTCACCAGCGTACGGCCCTGCTCGTCGTCGATCACCTGCACGTAGATGTCGGCATTGCTGCGGAACACCGTGAGGCGCGGACGCTCGGGGGTACCCTTCAGGTACTTCCGGATGTTCGTCTTGATGCGGGCGCGGCGCGCGGTCTTGGTCTTTGCCATCTCAGTTCTTATTTGCCTGCGGCCTTACCGGCTTTGCGGCGTACGTTCTCACCCACGAAGCGGACGCCCTTGCCTTTGTACGGCTCCGGCTTGCGCAGGCCGCGGATCTTCGCGGCCACCGCACCGAGGAGCTGCTTGTCGGCGCTCTCCAGGCGGATGACGGGGTTCTTCCCTTTCTCCTGGGCGGCGCTCACCTTGATCTCGGCGGGCAGTTCCAGGGCGATGTTGTGCGAGAAGCCGAGCGCCAGGTCGAGGCGCTGGCCCTTGGCGGTGGCGCGGTAACCCACGCCCACCAGCTCCTGCTCGACCACGAAGCCCTTGGTGACGCCCTCGACCATGTTGGCCACCAGCGCCCGGTACAGGCCGTGCATGGCGCGGTGGTGCTTCAGGTCGGTGGGACGCTCGAAGGTGAGCGTGCCGTCCTCCTGCTTCACCTTGATGGCGGGGTCCATGGTCTGCACGAGGGTGCCCTTGGGCCCCTTCACGGTCACCACGTTCTTGTCGCTGATGGCGATCTGCACCCCGCTGGGCACTTGGATCGGCGCTTTTCCGATGCGGCTCATGTCTTCTTCGTCTTAGCTCACGTAGCAGATCACTTCACCACCGACGCCCAGGGTACGGGCCTCCTTGTCGGTGATGACACCCTTGCTGGTGCTGATGATGGCCACGCCGAGGCCGTTGAGCACGCGCGGCAGCTCGCCGGCGTGGGCGTACTGGCGCAGGCCCGGGGTGCTCACGCGGGTGAGCTCCTTGATCGCGCTCTGGCGGTTGTTGTACTTCAGGGCGATCTTGATCAGGCCCTGCTTGCCGTCCTCCTCGGTCTTGTAGCTGAGGATGTAGCCTTTGTCGTAGAGGATACGCGTGATATCCTTCTTCAGGCCGCTGGCCGGGATCTCGACCACCTTCTTGCGCGCCAGGATGGCGTTGCGCAGGCGGGTCAGGTAATCGGCGATGGGGTCGGTCATCATGGTCGTATCGTATTACCAGCTGCTCTTGGTCACACCGGGGATCTTGCCTTCCAGGGCCATCTGGCGGAACATGTTCCGCGAGATGCCGAAGAGGCGGATGTAGCCCTTGGGGCGGCCGCTGATCTGGCAGCGGTTGTGCTTGCGCACGTAGCTGCTGTTGGCGGGCAGCTGCTGCAGCTTGTCCCACTCGCCGGCCTTCTTGAGCGCGGCGCGCTTGGCGGCGTACTTCTCCACCAGCTTGGCGCGCTTGCGTTCGCGTGCCTTCATGCTTTCCTTGGCCATGGTGCTCTCTTCTTCTCTGGTTACTTGGTGAAGGGGAAGCCGAACGCGGTCAGCAGGGCCTTCGCCTCCTCATCGGTCTGGGCCGAGGTCACGAACGTGATGTCCATGCCCTGGATCTTCGGGGTCTTGTCGATGTCGATCTCCGGGAAGATGATCTGCTCCTTCACGCCGAAGGTGAAGTTGCCGCGGCCGTCGAAGCCCGTGGCCTTCACGCCACGGAAGTCGCGCGTACGGGGCAGGCTCACCGCGATCAGGCGGTCGAGGAACTCGTACATCTTGTCGCCGCGCAGCGTCACGCGTGCGCCGATGGGCATGCCCTTGCGCAGCTTGAAATTGCTGATGTCCTTCTTGGACACGGTGCCCACGGCCTTCTGGCCCGTGATCACCGTCATCTCGTTGATGGCGTTCTCCACGATCTTCTTGTCGCCCACGGCGCTGCCAAGACCCTGGTTCACGTTGATCTTCATCAGCTTGGGCACCTGCATGGAGCTCTTGTATTTGAACTCCTTCTGCAGCGAGGGGACGACCTCGTCCTTGTATTTCGCCTTCAGGCGGGGGCTGTACGTGCTCATGGCTTGATGGTCTCTCCGGAACGTTTCGCGTAACGCACCAGCTTCCCGCTCTTGTCCGCCTTGCGGCCCACGCGCGTGGGTTCGCCGCTCTTCGGATCGATGAGCATCAGGTTGCTGAGGTGGATGGGGCCCTCCTTCTCCACGATGCCGCCCTGCGGGGTGGCCGTGGTGGGCTTGCTGTGCTTCTTGTTGATGTTGAGGCCTTCCACGCGGGCGGTCATCTTCACGCGGTCCACCTCGAGCACGCGCCCTTGCTTGGTCCGGTCCTCGCCGGCGAGCACCTTCACCAGGTCGCCCTTCTTGATGTGTGTCTTCTTCTGCATGGCTCTTCCGGCTTACAGTACCTCGGGAGCGAGGGAGATGATCTTCATGAACTTCTTCTCGCGGAGCTCCTTGGCCACCGGACCGAAGATGCGGGTGCCCCGCATCTCGCCGGCCGCGTCGAGCAGCACCACGGCGTTGTCGTCGAAGCGGATGTAGCTGCCGTCCTTGCGGCGCGTCTCCTTGCGGGTGCGCACCACCACGGCCTTGCTCACCGTGCCCTTCTTGGCACCGCCGGTGGGCAGCGCGTCCTTGATGGTGACCACCACCGTGTCACCGATGTGGGCGTAGCGGCGCTTGGTGCCACCGAGCACGCGGATCACCAGCACTTCGCGGGCGCCGCTGTTGTCGGCAACGTTCAGTCGTGATTCCTGTTGGATCATGGCTTCTGCTCGGGGTTACTTCGCACGTTCAACGATCTCCACCAGGCGCCAGCGCTTCAGCTTGCTCATGGGGCGGGTCTCCGCGATTTTCACGGTGTCGCCCACTTTGGCGTCGCGCTTCTCGTCGTGCGCCATGAACTTGCTGGAGAGCTTCACGAACTTCCCGTACTTCGGGTGCATCACGCGGCGCTCCACCGTCACCACGATGCTCTTGTCCATCTTGTCGCTCGTGACGATGCCGATGCGCTCCTTGCGCAGGTTGCGGTCGATCTTCTCGGTGCTCATTTCTTCGTCGTTTTGGCGGCCAGCTCGCGCTTGCGGAGTTCGGTGAGGATGCGGGCCACCACCTTGCGCTTGGTGCGCAGCTGGGCGGGGCTCTCGACAGGGCTCACGGTGTGGTTGAACCGCAGCTTGCTCAGCGTGCCGCGCTCCTCCTGCAGCTTGTCCTGCAGCTCCACCACGGTGAGGTCGGTCAGGTCCTGTGCTTTCTTCTTCATGGCTGTCCCTTATTGGCCGTCGTAATCCTCGCGAACGACGAACTTGGTCTTGATCGGGAGCTTCTGGGCCGCGAGGCGCAGGGCTTCCTTGGCGGTCTCCATGGGCACGCCGTCGGCCTCGAAGATGATGCGGCCGGCGTGGCACACGGCCACCCAGTGGTCCAGGGAGCCTTTGCCCTTACCCATCCGCACCTCGGCGGGCTTGCTGGTCACCGGCTTGTCCGGGAACACCTTGATCCACACCTGGCCTTCCCGCTTCATGTGACGGGTCAGCGCCACACGGGCGGCTTCGATCTGGCGGCTGGTGAGCCATACGCTCTCCATCGCTTTCAGGCCGAAGGATCCGAGGGACACGCGGTGACCGCGCTGGGCCTCGCCCTTCATGCGGCCCTTGTGCATATTGCGGCGCTTGCTGCGCTTGGGTTGCAACATGGCTCTTAGTTATTGCTACGGTTACCACCTCCACGGTTGCCGCCACCACGACGGTCACCGCCGCCGCCGAAGCGACGTTCTCCACCAGGGCCTCCGGGGCCACGGCGATCGCCGCGATCGCCACCCGGGCCGCGACGGTCACCGCCACGACGCTCCGGACGATCGCCGCCCATGCGGGGGCCGCCGGGGCCGCCCTTGGCCTGGCCCACGTTGGGGCTCAGGTCGCGCTTGCCGAACACCTCGCCGCGGCAGATCCAGCACTTCACCCCGATGCGCCCCATCTTGGTGTGGGCCTCGGTGATGGCGAAGTCGATGTCGGCACGCAGGGTGTGCAGGGGCACGCGGCCCTCGCGGTATTTCTCGGTGCGGGCGATCTCGGCGCCGTTGAGGCGGCCGCTCACCTGCACCTTGATGCCTTCGGCGCCCATGCGCATGGTGCTGGCCACGCTCATCTTCATGGCGCGACGGAAGCTGATGCGTCTCTCGAGCGGGCGGGCGATGCTGTCGGCCACCAGGCGGGCGTCCAGCTCGGGACGCTTGATCTCGAAGATGTTGATCTGGACGTCCTTGCCCGTGAACTTCTTCAGTTCCTCGCGCAGCTTGTCCACCTCCGCGCCGCCTTTCCCGATGATGACGCCGGGACGGGCGGTGTTGATCGTCACGGTCACCAGTTTCAGGGTGCGCTCGATGACAATCTTGGCGACGCTGGCCTTCTTCAGGCGCGCCATGAGGTACTGGCGGACCTTCTCGTCCTCCACCAGCTTGTCGGTGTAGTTGTTACCGCCGTACCAGTTGCTGTCCCAGCCCTTGATGAAGCCGAGGCGCTGGCCGATCGGGTGTGCTTTCTGTCCCATGTCTTAGTTGGCGGCTTCTTCGTTGTTCACGGCGGTGTCCACGATCAGCGTCACGTGGTTGCTGCGCTTGCGCATGCGGTAGGCACGGCCCTGGGGGGCGGGCAGCATGCGCTTGAGGCTGGTGCTTTCGTCCACCATCACCGTCTTCACGATGAGCTTGGTGTCGCCGGCCTTGCGGCCTTCGTTCTTGGCCTCCCAGTTGGCGATGGCGCTCATCAGGAGCTTCTCCAGCGGCTTGCTGGCGTGGCGAGTGCTGTAGCGGAGGATGGCCAAGGCCTTCTCCACTTCCACCCCGCGGATGTTGTCGGCCACCTGGCGCATCTTGCGCGGACTGGTGGGCACCTTCTGGAGCTTCGCGATGGCCACGCTCTTCATGGCCTCCTTGCGCTTGTCCGCTGCGATCTTCTTGCGCGATCCCATGGTTACGACTTGTTGTTACCGGAGTGGCTACGGAAGGTGCGCGTGGGGGCGAACTCGCCGAGCTTGTGGCCCACCATGTTCTCGGTGACGTACACCGGGATGAACTTGTTCCCGTTGTGCACGGCGAAGGTGAGGCCGACGAATTCCGGCGCGATCGTGCTGGCGCGCGACCAGGTCTTCAGCACGGACTTCTTGCCCGACTTCTGCATGTCCTCCACCCGCTTCGCGAGCTTGTAGTGGATGAACGGCGGTTTCTTGAGTGAACGGCTCATGTGCTATGCGGGGATCAGGCGACCTTCTTGTCGTTGGCGCGCTGGATGATGAACTTGCTGGAGGTGCGCTTCGGGTGACGCGTCTTCTTGCCCTTGGCGAGCAGGCCCTTGCGGCTGCGCGGATGACCGCCGGAGGCGCGGCCCTCGCCACCGCCCATCGGGTGGTCGACGGGGTTCATCACCACGGCGCGGGTGCGGGGACGGCGGCCCTGCCAGCGGCTGCGGCCGGCCTTGCCGCTCTTCTGCAGCATGTGCTCGGCGTTGCCCACGGCGCCCACGGTGGCCATGCAGGCCACGAGCACCATGCGCACTTCGCCGCTCGGCATCTTCAGCGTGGCGTAGCGGCCCTCACGGGCGTTCAGCTGGGCGAAGGTGCCGGCGCTGCGCGCGAAGGAACCGCCCTTGCCGGGCTGCAGCTCCACGTTGTGCACCAGCGTGCCCAGGGGGATGTCGCTCAGCGGGAGCGCATTGCCCACCTCGGGCGGAACGCCCTTGCCGCTCACGATCTTCTGGCCCACCTTCAGGCCGTTCGGCGCCAGGATGTAGCGCTTCTCGCCGTCGGGGTAGTGCACCAGCGCGATGCGGCTGCTGCGGTTGGGATCGTACTCGATCGTCTTCACCGTGCCCTCGATGCCATGCTTGTCGCGCTTGGTATCGATGCTGCGGTAGCGCTGCTTGTGACCACCGCCGATGTAGCGCATGGTCATCTTGCCCTGGTTGTTGCGGCCGCCGCTCTTCACGCGGCCCGTGGTCAGGCTCGGCTCGGGAACGTTGGTGGTAACGCCCTCGAAATCGGTGATCACCTTGTGGCGGGTGCCGGGGGTGACGGGGTTCAGTTTGCGAATGCCCATGGTCGTCGGTCGTTCGAGGGTCAGATGCTGCTGTAGAGGTCGATGGTCTCACCCTGCTTCAGGGTCACGATGGCCTTCTTCCAGGTGCTCGTGCCGCCGTGCAGGATGTTCGTCTTGGTGTAGCGGGTCTTGTCCTTGCCGCGCACGATCATGGTGCGCACGCCGGTGACGGTGACGCCGTACTCCTTCTCCACGGCGGACTTGATCTCCACCTTGTTGCTCTTGCGGTCCACCACGAAGCCATAGCGCCCTTCCTTTTCGCTCTGGGCGGTCATCTTCTCGGTGATGAGGGGACGGATGAGGATGCTCATGGCTTACTTGGTGAGGGTGGCCTCCAGCGGGGCGATCGCGTCGGCGGCGATCAGCACGCGGTTGGCGTTCATGATGTCGTAGGTGCTCAGTTCGCTGGCGGTCACCACGCGGGCGCCGCGGATGTTGCGCGAGCTCAGCACCACGTTGTCGTCCTTGGCGGCGAGCACCAGCAGGGCCTTGCGGTCCGTGAGCTCGAACGCTTTCAGCAGGCTGGCGAAGTCCTTGGTCTTCGGGGCCGCCAGCTTCACGCCGTCCAGCACGGCGATGGCACCGTCCTTCGCCTTGTGCGTGAGCGCACTGCGGCGGGCCAGGTCCTTCACCTTCTTGTTCAGCTTGAAGTGGTAGTCGCGCGGCTGAGGGCCGAACACGCGCGCGCCGCCCTTGAACAGCGGGCTCTTGATGGAGCCCTTGCGGGACCCGCCCGTGCCCTTCTGGCGGTGCAGCTTCTTGGTGGAGCCGCTCACTTCGCTCTTCTCGAGCGTCTTGGCCGTGCCCTGGCGCTTGTTCGCGAGGTGCTGCTTCACGTCCAGCCAGATGGCGTGGTCGTTCGGCTCGATCGCGAATACCGCGTCGCTCAGCTTGGCCTTCTTGCCGGTGGACTTCCCGTCCGCGTTGTGGATCTCGAGCTCCATCTTACTTCCAGATGATCACATACCCGCCTTTGGGACCCGGAACGGAGCCGCGGACGAGCAGGAGGTTCTTGTCCTTGTCGATCTTCACCACCTTGAGGTTCTCGGTGGTGATCTTGTCGCCGCCCGTGCGGCCGGCCATGCGCAGGCCCTTGAACACGCGGCTCGGGTACGAGCTGCCGCCCAGGGAACCCGGAGCGCGGCTCCGGTCATGCTGGCCATGGGTGCCTTCGCCCACCCCGCTGAAGCCGTGGCGCTTCACCACGCCCTGGAAGCCCTTGCCCTTGCTCTCGGCCGTCACGGTCACGAAGCCGCCTTCCTCGAAGAGGTCGGTGCCCACGGTGTCGCCCAGCTTCAGCTCGGTCTCGAACTCCTTGAACTCGTGCGCCTTCACCTTCGGGGTGGTGTTGGCCTTCTTGTAGTGGCCCTTCAGGGCGGCCGGCGTGCTCTTCTCGCGGCGCTCACCATAGGCGAGCTGCACCGCGGCGTAGCCGTCCTTCTCCACGGTCTTCACGTGCGTCACCACGTTGGGTGCCGCCTCGATCACCGTGCAGCCGACCAGTTGCCCGTCCGCATCGTACAGGCTGGTCATGCCGATCTTCTTTCCGATCAATCCGCTCATCGCTGTGTCGTGTTATCGGTCAGACCTTGATCTCCACGTCCACGCCGCTGGGGAGCTCCAGTTTCATCAGCGCATCGATCGTTTTGCTGCTCGAGCTGTAGATGTCCATCAGGCGCTTGTAGCTGCACAGTTGGAACTGCTCGCGCGCCTTCTTGTTGACGTGCGGCGAGCGGAGCACCGTGAAAATGCGCTTGTGCGTGGGCAGGGGGATGGGACCGCTCACGACAGCGCCCGTGCTCTTCACCGTCTTCACGATCTTCTCGGCGCTCTTGTCGACGAGGTTGTGATCGTAAGACCGCAATTTGATGCGGATCTTCTGGGTCATTTGGACTTTAGGCTTTGGCTGTCACTTTTCCTTTCACCTTGGCCAGCACGGCCTCGGTGATGTTGTTGGGGGCTTGCTCGTAGTGGCTGAACTCCATGGTGCTGCTCGCGCGGCCGGAGCTCAGGGTACGGAGGCTGGTCACATAGCCGAACATCTCGCTCAGGGGCACGATGCCCTTGATCGCTTTCGCACCGCTGCGGTCCTCCATGCCTTGGATCTGGCCACGGCGGCGGTTCAGGTCGCCCACGATGTCGCCCATGTTCTCCTCGGGCGTGATCACCTCGATCTTCATGATGGGCTCCAGCAGCACGGGCTTGCACTTGGGCACGGCCTCGCGGAAGGCGCTCTTGGCGCAGATCTCGAAGCTCAGCGCGTCGGAGTCCACGTTGTGGAACGAACCGTCGGTCAGCGTCACCTTCAGGCGCTCCATGGGGAAGCCGGCGAGCACGCCGTTCTGGAGGCTGGCCTTGAAGCCTTTTTCCACCGGGGCGATGAATTCCTTCGGGATGGCGCCGCCCTTGATCTGGTCAATGAACTCCAGGCCCTCCTTCTCCAGGTCGAGCTGGGGCTCGATGGTGACGTGGATGTCGGCGAACTTACCGCGGCCGCCCGTCTGCTTCTTGTACACCTCGCGGTGGTTCACCGTGGCGGTGATGGCCTCCTTGTACTTCACCTGGGGCGCGCCCTGGTTGCATTCCACCTTGAACTCGCGCTTCATGCGGTCCACGAGGATCTCCAGGTGGAGCTCGCCCATGCCGCTGATCACGGTCTGGCCGGTCTCGTCATCGGTGTGCACCTTGAAGGTGGGGTCCTCCTCGGCCAGCTTGGCCAGGGCGTTGCCCATCTTGTCCAGGTCGGCCTGGGTCTTGGGCTCCACCGCGATGCCGATCACCGGCTCGGGGAAGCTCATGCTCTCCAGCACGATCTGCTTGTCCTCCGCGCACAGCGTGTCGCCCGTGCGGATGTCCTTGAAGCCCACGGCCGCGCCGATGTCACCGGCCTCGATGACCTCCACGGGGTTCTGCTTGTTGGAGTGCATCTGGAAGATGCGGCTGATCCGCTCCTTCTTCCCGGTGCGCATGTTCTGCACGTAGCTGCCCGCGTCCACCTTGCCGCTGTAGCAGCGGAAGAAGGCCAGGCGGCCCACGAAGGGGTCCGTGGCGATCTTGAACGCGAGGCTGGCCATGGGCTCGTCCACGCTCGGCTTGCGGGTGATCTCGGCGCCCGTGTCGGGGTCGGTACCCACCACGGCCTCGATGTCCACCGGGCTGGGCAGGTAGGCCATCACGGCGTCCAGCATCGTCTGCACCCCCTTGTTCTTGAAGGAGCTGCCGCAGAGCACCGGCGTGATCGTCATGTTGATCGTGGCGATCCGGATGGCGTTCATGATCTCGGCCTCCGTGAGGGAGTCGGGATCGCTGAAGTACTTCTCCATCAAGCTGTCATCGCTCTCGGCCACGGCCTCGATGAGCTTGTCGCGCCACTCCTTCACGGTCTCCTTCAGGTCGTCCGGGATGGGCACTTCCGTCCAGGTCATGCCCTGGTCGGCCTCGTTCCACACCATGCCGCGGTTGTTCACCAGGTCCACCACGCCCTTGAACTCGGCCTCGGCGCCGATGGGCACCTGCAGGGGCACGGGGCGGGCGCCAAGGCGCTCCTTGATCTGCGCGACGACGTTGAAGAAGTCGGCACCGCTGCGGTCCATCTTGTTGACGAAGCCGATGCGGGGCACCTTGTACTTGTTGGCCTGGCGCCACACGGTCTCGCTCTGGGGCTCCACGCCGCCCACGGCGCAGAACAGCGCCACGGCACCGTCGAGCACGCGCAGGCTGCGCTCCACCTCCACGGTGAAGTCCACGTGGCCCGGGGTGTCGATCAGGTTGATCTTGTACGTGTTGCCGCGGTACTTCCAGCTGGTGGTGGTGGCGGCGGAGGTGATGGTGATGCCACGCTCCTGCTCCTGCTCCATCCAGTCCATCGTGGCGGCGCCATCGTGCACCTCACCGATCTTGTGGGTCAAGCCGGTGTAGAACAGGATGCGCTCGGACGTGGTCGTCTTACCGGCATCGATGTGCGCCATGATGCCGATGTTGCGCGTATATCTAAGGTCGCGTGCCATGTGTTGGTCCTCCCTGTTGGCTTAGAAGCGGTAGTGGCTGAACGCCTTGTTGGCCTCGGCCATCTTGTGTACTTCCTCCTTCTTCTTGTATGCGGCGCCTTCCTCCTTCGCAGCGGCCATGATCTCATTGGCGAGCTTCTGCGCCATGCTGCGCTCGTTGCGGCCGCGGCTGTAGCTGATCAGCCATTTCATGGCGAGGCTCACCTTGCGGTTCTCGCGCACGGGCTGGGGAATCTGGAAGTTCGCCCCGCCCACACGGCGGCTGCGCACCTCCAGCTGGGGGGTGACATTGGAGATGGCCTTGCGGAACACCTCCAGGCCGTCCTCACCCGTCTTCTCGCTCACCAGGTCGATGGCGTTGTAGAAGATGTCGAACGACTTGTTCTTCTTGCCGTCGTACATCAGGTTGTTGACGAACTTGGTCACTTGCACGTCGCCGAACCGCGGGTCCGGGAGCGTGATGTGCTTGGCTGCTTTCTTGCGCATCTGGCTCGGTTCCTAGGCGTTACTTCTTGGCGGCTTCCTTCTTCCGCTTGGTGCCGTACTTGCTGCGGCGCTGGTTGCGCCCCTCCACACCGGCCGTGTCCAGCACGCCGCGCACGATGTGGTACTTCACACCGGGCAGATCCTTCACACGACCGCCGCGCACCAGCACGATGCTGTGCTCCTGGAGGTTGTGCCCCTCGCCACCGATGTAGGCGATCACCTCGATCTTGTTGGTGAGGCGCACCTTCGCCACTTTCCGAAGGGCCGAGTTCGGCTTCTTCGGCGTGGTGGTGTACACCTTGGTGCATACGCCACGGCGTTGGGGGCATTCCGTCAGGGCCACCGACTTGCTCTTGTAGGTCGGGGCCGTACGGCCTTTGCGGATGAGCTGCTGGATAGTTGGCATGAAGCTCGTTTTCTCTTGTCCTTCAGACGCTTTCGCCCATTCGTTGGGGAAAAACGGGCTGCAAATGTAGCAGAAATCACTTTCCAACCGTTCCGTGTTGATCAAAAACCGCTGGTGACCGGGCCGGATCCCGCCGATCCCGGCTTCCGCCCGCTCCCCGATGACCTTCTGTATCCCGCGCCATCATTGGGAATCCAGACCGCCTCCCCCATCACCCGCCCCGGCCCGTGCCGATCCCGCCGATCCGCTCCCGATCCGCCGGTGGATCAACGGCTGTTTACCTTTGATGGCATCATTTGATACTATCCATGCTCCCCACCACTTACACCTTGCACGCCCGCATCCTGGGTCTGCTGGCCTCCATCTCCGAGCGGCTGGGCGAGGTGAACGCTGCCCACCTGCACCACCCCTCCCCCGTCCTCCGGAAGGCCTACCGCGTCAGCACCATCCACGCCACCCTGGCCCTGGAAGGCAATCCACTGGAACCCAAGGCTATCGCCGACCTCCTTGACGGCCAGGCGCCCCCCGCTGCCGACACCGCCGCCCTGGAAGTGGTGAACACCCAGCGGCTCTATGACCTCCTTCCCCAACTGGACCCTTTCCTGGCCCAGGACCTCCGCTACGCCCACGGCGAGCTGATGCACGGGCTGGCCCTCGACGCCGGCAGCTACCGCACCGGGCCCATGGAGGTGGTGTACGACGACCACGTGGGCACCCGCAAGGCACCCGCCGAGAACATCCCCAGCCTGGTGGAGGAGCTGCTCCACTTCGCCGAGAACGACGATGCCCCCCCGCTGATCACCAGCTGCGTGCTCCATTACGGCCTGGTGCAGCTGCGGCCGTTCTCCGCCGGCAACGGGCGCATCGCCCGCCTGTGGCAGAAGCGCATGCTCATGCGCCAGTGGCCGGTGTTCTCCTTCCTCCCCCTGGAAGCCTTCATCCGGAACAGCCGCCCCGCCTACTACGCCTCCATGGAATACGCCGACCGCCAGGGCGACTGCGGCGGCTTCATCACCTATATGATGGAGCGCATCGACGAGGCCCTGCACGAACTGCTCACCGGTCCCCGCCCGGTGCGCTCGGCCCGCGAGCGGGTGGCCCTCTTCCTCTACGAGAAGGAACGCCCCCGCTTCAGCCGCCGCGACTACCGCCGCACCTTCCCCGAGCTGTCCACCGCCACGGCCAGCCGCGACCTGGCGGAAGCGGTAACAGCCGGGGTGCTGGAGATGACCGGCACCGGGCGGACGGCGTGGTACCGACCGGCCTGCCTATTGCTTCACCCACCGGGCAGATGAACCCTCCTTCTGGCCCGTGATGATGGAAATGGAATAACACCCCGATGGCAGGCCGCTGGTATTCAGTATCACCGGAGCGTTCGGCAGATCTTGTTGCAAGCAGGTCCGACCTGCCACATCATATACGACGACCCGTGCGATCCCATATCCTGGAACGATCGTGACATGATCCGACCCCGGATTCGGATAGAGGGCAGGAACGGCTACCCCCTGGAATTCCCTCTGCCCTACCATGGCGAAACAGGATGCTGCAAGACCAGTGTCATAAGTGATCTCCACATCGCTATAACAGCGCAGACCGATGATCGGTGCATCCATTCCGAGCGAAAGGCCGCCCTCCACGAAGACCCGCCGCGACCCGATCCGCTCAAAAAGGGTGTCACCGCTCACACCGAACGAGGGCTCATAGGCAACAGTGAGGTAGCGCAATGCCACACCTTGCATCACCGCCGTCCCTGTATCGGTGACCGTGATCTCCACCGGGGATTGCATGGTCAAGGGCACCCGCCAATGATCACCGGGCACGGCACCATACCAATAGAGGGTATCGAAGGTCTCCCCGTTCCAAATGGAGACGAGGTCATCATTGATGGTGGTGAAGTAGCGGCCTAGCTGTGCTTCCTGTACCTCTCCACTTCCCACATCATAGAGGTGCGTGGTCGCTTCGAACATCTGCGCCGGGAGGCCCGTGATGACGGTGTCACCCGTCCGATCGACGGTCACGTATCCGCTCGGGTCCAATGTGGAGAACCACTCGTAGCTCCAAGAGGCTTCGGAAAGCCCCCAGAACTGAGCAACGCAGGAAGGCATGCCCCACAGCATGCCCAAGAACCCGATACCGCACGCGCGGATCGACATACCGACGAAAGAGAGAGATCGATCCATGGAAGCGGAAAGTACTACGGACAAGGGTCGTCCGCACTCGGAAGAACAGTGAAGATGGACCTGCTGAAGAACCTGACCACCGGGACGGATGTTCAGTCGAAGGCCACCGTCGCCGGTTCGGGGAACGTGAAGTCCGTCGCCCGCGAGGAGTACGACCCGAAGTTGTTGAACTCGAACCGCGACCCACCGCGGTCGGGCAGGTATGGGAAGAAGCCCACCGTGACCTCGAACGTGCGCACCAGCAGGTTCTCGTTCCGCACCAGCAGGCCCAGCGAAAAGGCGCTGTAGATGCGGCCGGAGAAGAGCGGATCCTGCTCCTCCCCGATGGTGCCGAAGCCCATCAGCAGCACCGGCGCGATGCGGAAGCCCCAGAGGTTGTACGGCGCATAGCACACCGTCTCGGTGCTGAAGACCTCCTTGTGCGTACCCTTCAGGGTGCTGCTGGAGAAGCCATAGAGCTGCGCGCCGTTCAGGTCGATGGTGGAGTACGAGGGCTTCGCATGACCGAAGGTGGCCTTGAACCGCGCGAACTGCCGGAAATGCCAGCGCCCCATGGACAAGAGGTCGGTGAAGTAGAGCAGCTGGGCCCGGAAGGTGCCGTCCACCGGGACGCCGCGTTCGAAGAAGGTGCCATAGCCCAGGCCGGCGGAGAGGTAGCCGAGGTGCGGGTAGTTGCGGCCGCGGGAGACCTCCGCACCGGCGTAAGGCGCGTTCACCGTCAGCTCGCGGCGCTGCACCCCGCCCGTGAGGCGGATGAGCAGCCCCTCGGGCACGTCCTCCGCATTGCCGAAGCGGAAGAGGTAGCGTTCCTTGTAGTACTGCCGGATGCTGAGGCCGGTGCTCACCAGGAAGAGCGTATTGTCGCTATAGAAGCGTGCACTGTCCACCGTCATCGGCGGGCGATCGGCGAAGCGGCGCTGGGCATAGCGGCCCGCCACCACCATATTGCTGCTGCGGCTGCCCATGGAGCGCCCGTCGCCGAGGCGGAAGCTCCGTCCCAGCCAGGCGTCCGCGTCGGTGTATTCCAGCCCGTACCGCGACAGCACGGCGCCTTCGGGTCCGAGCACCTCGTAATGCGTGGCGTTGCTCATCCAGGCGAGCCCGCCCGCCCACTTGGCCAGTGGCGAATAGAAGGGCCGGTCGAGGGCGAAGCCGAACTGGTCCAGCTCCGAGGTGGCCGTGTACAGCACCCGGGACGACACGTACGACCGCCCGATGTTGTACACCGCGTGCTCGCCGGCGAGGTCGGGAGCGGTGACACCGAGGCGATAGCCCACGCGCTGCTCCAGCGCCTGGCCCCAGCCCAGGAAGTTCTTCTCGCGCAGCCGCACGCTGGCGCTGGTGAGGTCGGCTTCACCATCCGCATCGATGGACCACTTGTCGTGCACCAGTACGATCAGGTCCACGCTGTCCGGCGCGCTGGGCACCCGCCGCACCACGATGCGGGCATCGTTCACGAAGGGCGAGGCGCGCAGCACCCGTTCGGATTCCGCGGCCTTCAAGGGGTCCAGCGGTTGCATCGGCTTCACCAGCAGGAGGTTCCGGACGATGCGGGGGCGGGTCTTCCGGTGCAGGCGGTCGGCCCAGGTCTGCAGCGCGTTCACCGGGGTCAGCGTGGTGTCGTCCACCGAATAGCCGAAGGGGTCGAAGGTGCGCACCTCGATGCGCCGCACGATGCGGCCCTCGTCGCGCAGGAAGGGGTTCACGCGCCGCGTGACGGGCGCCGAGGGCGGCGGCTCCGCTTCATCCCGCGGGGGCACGAAGATGCCATCGTAGATCCACCGGGTGATGGTGTGCCGCTCGGAGTAGTCCTGGATCTTCTTGTACAGCTTCGTGGTATCGGTCTGGGCCTGCAATGGCCCCCTTCCGCCGATCAACACCAGCAGGACCAGCGTGGCCCGCATGGCCCAACGGACCGCCCGTTCGGGGTCGCCCTTCCCCGATCGCCGCGACGCATCCGGCCGGGCCCGCGTCCGGCCCCGGACCCGGGAAGGCTTGTCGGCCAAGGCGTTCCGTTCGCCTGGGGCTGTGGGTGCGTTCATCGCCGGGGGGAATGGTCGATGGTTTGGACCCCTCGGCCGAACCCCTTGAACCCAGCTGCCATGCGACGCATCGCCGACCTCGCCCCCCACATCGCCATCGCCGGATTGGCCGCCCTGCTGCTGGCCTGCGGCGGCTCCAACACCAATACCCAGGAACGCCCCGCCACCTCGCCGCCCACCGTGACGGAGGAGGAACGCCGCGCCGCACGCGCCGACGAGGTGCGCCGTGAACGGGAAGCCTTCTTGGACGAGCTCCGCAATGTGCGCGCCGATATCGACCGCCGCCTGGCCGAAGCGAACAAGGACCTGGAGGACACCAAGCTTTCCAAGGAGATGCGCAAGGAGAAGGAGGAATGGCGCGACGACCTCACCAAGCAACGCAAAGATGTCGACCAGGCCATCGATGATGTCCAGCGCTCCACCGACGACACGTGGGACGATGTGAAGGCCCGCGCCCGGAAGACCGCCGACGATGTCGGGGCCTGGTTCAAGAAGCAGGCCGAGCGCATCGACCAGCGGACCAAGGCCGATGCGGACAAGGACGGACATTGACCCTTCGAGACCCGACGCCCTTGTCTGGAGCGATGTCCGGGTGGTGGTCCCGGACCGGGTCGAACGAGCGGCACGTGCTGTGCCGCTCGTTCCATGTCCACCCGGAAGAAGCATCCGACATTTGTCGTATACTTGTGGACAAATGTCGAAGACCGGCGGCCGCTCGGCACGCTCCCCCAAACGCAAGGCCCCTGCGGCGCAGCATGCCCTGCGCTCCGTGGAGCTGGCCCGCGAAGGCATCACGCCCCGCACATTCCAAGGCATCGTGGCGCGCAGCCCGCTGGGCATGGCCGAGTGGGGGCACGCGCTGGACCTGAGCGAGCGCACGCTGCAGCGCTTCCGCACCAGCGGCACGCGGCTCGGCCGCGCCTATGCGGACCGCGTGGTGCAGCTGGCCAACCTGATGGAGCATGGGCTGGCCGTGTTCGGCGAGCCGGAGCGCTTCCGCCGCTGGTTCGAGCGGCCCAACATCGCCCTGGGCGGCGTACGGCCCAAGGACCTGATCGACACCTCGTTCGGTACCGGGCTGGTGGACGATGAGCTCGGCCGCATCGAACACGGCCTCCTCGCGTGAACCTGTTCCGGCTGTGCCGTGCGCCCTACGCCCGTGACCTCACCGGCACCGGCGCCCGCCTCTATGGCGGCCGGTGGAACCCCAAGGGCACGGCCGTGCTGTACTGCGCGCCGTCGCGGTCGCTGGCCGTGATGGAGGTGCTCGTGCACCTGGCGCAGGACGAGCTGCCGCCCGATTTCGTGATGGTGCGGATCGCTGTGCCGGACGATGCCCCGGTGCGCAGGCCCGCCCCGGCCGACCTGCCCAACGGCTGGCGCAAGTACCCTTACGTGGCCGCCACGCAGACGCTGGGCGCCCGTTTCGTGCGCGAAGGGCGGCATGCCCTGCTGGCGGTGCCTTCGGCCATCGTGCCCGAGGAGGCCCTGTACGTGCTCAACCCGGCGCATCCCGCCCTGGCGCACATGCGCGTGGCGGAGGTGAAGCCCTTCCGGTTCGACCCGCGCCTCTTCGCCCGCTCCTGAGCCCCGGTCCGGGGACGGGATGGGCGCGCCGCTACCTTCGCGTCCGATGGAACACCTCAAGGGCCTGAACGAGGCCCAACTGGCCGCGGTGCAGGCCACCGAAGGCCCCACCATGGTGATCGCCGGGGCCGGCTCCGGCAAGACACGCGTGCTCACCGTCCGCATCGCGCACCTGATCGCCCAGGGCGTCGACGCCTTCCGCATCCTCGCCCTCACCTTCACCAACAAGGCGGCGAAGGAGATGAAGGAGCGCATCGCGAAGATCCTTCCGCCCGAGCACGCCTCCGAGGCGCGCAACCTGTGGATGGGCACCTTCCACAGCGTCTTCGCCCGCATCCTCCGCGCCGAGGCCGACAAGCTGGGCTACCCCAAGGACTTCACCATCTACGATACCGACGACAGCCGCTCGCTGATCAAGGCCATCGTGAAGGAGTTCCAGCTGGACGACAAGCTGTACAAGCCTTCCAACGTCCACGCCCGCATCAGCATCGCGAAGAACAACCTGATCGGCCCGGACGACTACCTGCGCAATGAGGAGCTGATGGCCGCCGACGCCAGCAGCGGCCGCGGCCAGCTGGGGCTGGTCTACCAGCAATACGCCGCCCGCTGCTTCCGCGCCGGCGCCATGGATTTCGACGACCTGCTATTCAACACCAACATCCTCTTCCGCGACCACCCGGACACGATGCTGAAGTACCAGCAGCGCTTCCAGTACATCCTGGTGGACGAGTACCAGGACACCAACCTGGCGCAGTACAACATCGTGCGCACGCTGGCCGCGCGCCACGAGAACCTCACCGTGGTGGGCGACGACAGCCAGAGCATCTATGCCTTCCGCGGGGCCAACATCCAGAACATCCTCAACTTCCGGAAGGACTACCCCGAGCACCAGCTCTTCAAGCTGGAGCAGAACTACCGCAGCACCAAGACCATCGTGGGCGCGGCCAACAGCCTGATCGACAAGAACCGCGATCGGATCAAGAAGACCATCTGGACGGACAACGGCGAAGGCGAGCCCATCGTGGTGCACCGCAGCCCCTCGGACAACGAGGAGGGGCGCTACGTGGCGCACAGCATCTTCGAGACGAAGATGCACGAGCAGGTGCCGAACAAGGGCTTCGCCATCCTGTACCGGACCAATGCGCAGAGCCGCAGCATGGAGGAAGCGCTGCGCAAGCTGAACATCCCCTACCGCATCTATGGCGGCATCAGCTTCTACCAGCGCAAGGAGATCAAGGACCTGCTGGCCTACTTCCGCCTCACCTGCAACCCGAAGGACGAGGAGGCGCTGAAGCGCGTGATCAACTACCCGGTGCGCGGCATCGGGCAGACCACGGTGGACCGCCTGATCGTGGCCGCCGGCGAGCGCAAGCTGAGCATCTGGGAGACGCTGAACGACCACCTGGGCGAGCTCGGGCTGAACGAAGGGCTGCGCAAGCGCCTGGCGGACTTCGTGCTGATGGTCCGCAGCTTCCAGACCATGCTGGACACGCAGAGCGCCTATGCCCTGGGCGAGTACATCGCACGCACCACCGGCCTGTTGCAGGACCTCTTCAACGACAAGACGCCCGAGGGCGTGAGCCGCTATGAGAACATCCAGGAACTGCTGAACGGCATGAAGGAGTTCAGCGACCGCGGCGAGGGCGTCGACACCCCGCGCACGCTGCCGGACTTCCTGATCGACGTGGCCCTGCTGACCGACGCGGACAACACCGATGAGAACGACAACGACCGCGTGAGCCTGATGACGGTGCACAGCGCGAAAGGCCTGGAGTTCCCCTACGTGTACATCGTGGGCGTGGAGGAGAACCTCTTCCCCAACCAGCTCGCGGTGCAGAGCCGCGCCGACCTGGAGGAGGAGCGCCGCCTCTTCTACGTGGCGCTCACCCGCGCCGAGAAGCGCGCCACGCTGAGCTATGCCATCAGCCGCTACAAGTGGGGCACCCTCTCCGCCTCGGAGCCCAGCCGCTTCATCGACGAGATCGATGCGCAGTACCTGAAGCTGCCGGTGCGGCATGAGATGCCGGGCCTGTACAGCAGCACCGGGCCGGCTCCCTGGACCGAGCGGAAGGGCTCGTACGAACACCCCTACGCCCGCAAGGGCACCAGTGCACCCGCGCGCCCGGCCGCCCCTGCCCCGCCCCCGCCGCCTCCGGCGGTGCCGCTGGGCAAGCGCAACCTCAAGCGGATCTCGCCCACCGGCGCGCCGCAGGAGTCGACCAACACCCTGGGCCATGCCGCGCCCGAGGAGCTGGCCGAAGGCGTCACCGTGGAGCACGAGCGCTTCGGCAAGGGCAAGGTGGTGAAGGTGGAAGGCACCCCGCCCGACCTCAAGGCCACGGTCTTCTTCCCCAGCGCGGGACAGAAGCAATTGCTGCTGCGCTTCGCGAAGCTGCGGGTGGTGGCGGAGTAGAGCGGCCGATCAACGCCCAGCGGTCACCGGTCGTAGGCCGAGTTCCCTCTTCGCCCTCAAAAGCGAGATACTATTGCCTCCGATCCGAGCACCTCGATGCTATCCTCCTACTTCACCCCTGTCCAGCAAGGGGTACTGGCATCCGCCATGGTGTTCGGCGCCGGTGCGATCGCCATCCGGCACACCCGGCACGCGCGGTGGGGGATCGTGCTGCTCACCCTGGCCGCGCTCGTCCTCCGGCTCTTCGCCGCCACGCTCGACCCGTTCTTGAACTACTGGGACGAGGCCTTCCACGCCGCCGTCGCGAAGAACGTGGTGCATCACCCGTTCACCCCGATGCTCTTCGCGGACCCGGCCATGCCGGTGAACGCCGGCTGGGGCCGCATGCATGTATGGCTGCACAAGCCACCCTTCTTCCTCTGGCAGATGGCGCTCAGCATCCGGACCTTCGGTCCCGAGGCCTGGGCGATCCGCCTGCCCAGTGTCTTGTGGACCACCGTGCTCGTGCCCGTGACCTACCGCATGGGCCAACTCCTGGCCGATGATCGCAGCGCTTTCGCCGCGGCTGTGCTCACCACCTTCTCCTATTATCTGCAGGAGCTCACCTCCGGCAGCATCAGTACCGACCACAACGACGCCGTTTTCATCGGCACCGTGGCGTGCAGCTGGTGGGCCCTGCTCGAATGGCAGCGTAGCGGGCGCTGGAACTGGGCTTTGGCCACCGGCATCTTCAGCGCGTGCGCCGTCCTTACGAAATGATACGTGGGCCTCTTCGTCTTCCTGCCCTGGGGGATGATCCTTCTTCGGCGCAAGCTGCATCCGCCCGCGCTCCGGCAGGCGGTGGCCGCGTTCGGCTGTACTGCGCTGATCGCCGGATCGTGGATCGTGCGTATGTGGGCGTGCTTCCCGGAAGAGGCGCTGTACGAATGGCGCTTCAAATCCATGCACTTCAGCACGGCGGTGGCGGGTCACACGGGATCATGGCACTTCCACTTCGACGTGATCGCCGACCTGGTACCGCCCCTGGCCTGGTGGTCGGTATTGCCGGCCCTTGCGTGGCTCGTGATCCGCATCCGGAGCATCGAGCAGAGGATCATCCTTCTCGTCCTGGTCGTTGGCGTCCACCTCTTCTTCTTGCTGGCGGTGAACAAGATGGTGAGCTATACCCTGGTCCTGTTGCCGTTCTATACCATCGCCATCGGCCATGCCTTGGTATCCCTCACCGACCTGCTGCCCGCGCTCCGCTTGCGCAACACCATCGGCGCCCTGGCCCTGGTGGCACTGGCCGTGCCCGCCCTGGACATCGAACGCACCCAGCTCCGCCACACGGTCTATGCTGTACCCCGGGAAGAGCAACTGCACCGCCGGCAGCAACTGGCCGTGCTGGCCGCCGAGCCGGAGCTGATGAAGCTGCTGACAGGGGACCGGCCACCGGTGCTCTTCCATGTCCCCATGGTCCATGACATCGCCTTCATGTTCCGCCACGGTGTACCCTGCATGTCCATCATCCCCACCGAAGCAGCCGTGGAACGGCTCCGGCGGAAAGGCTATACG
>JAFDZF010000114.1 GCA_018267055.1 Bacteroidota bacterium | reverse complement strand
TCGCCGCTCTTCGGCCCCAGGCTGAAGTCGTTGTCGGAATTGGCGGGGCCGATCTGGATGGTCATCCCCGCATAGTCCTTGATCGCCTTGCCGTGGTGCACCGCATCCGCGCCCCCCGGGATATCGGGCATCAGGAAGAAGTTGGAGGTGTACTGGGTGTTGCCGTCGTCCCCGTTGGTGTTCCACTTCACCGCGCGGTCGAACGTGCTGAAGAGCACGCGCTCGCGGCTGGCCCTGTACTCATTGTCGCTCACCCAGCCGGTGCCGCCGCTGGCGCCCACGATGGCGGGACCTGTACCGGTGAACACATTGATGTCGAGGTTGCCGATGTCGGTGGGCGCGTTGCTCGCGTTGTACACCTGCGTGCGCACCTCATAGATATCGCCGGGGAACAGCCGCTCCTCGATGCGGGGCGACTCCAGCACGCCGTGATCGAACGGCAGGTCCGCGGCTGCGGAAAGGCCGACCGAATACCGCTCTCCGCCCGCGGACACGTACGGATCGTGCGGCGACACCGCCTCCGGCGCGGCGCTCCAGGGGATGCTGTCGGACTTCAGGTGCTTGAAGCGCACCCACTCCGCGAAGTCCTCCTCCCCGCCCTGGCTCCACACCAGCTCTTTGCCGTACATGGCGTCCAGGCTGTCGCCCGCGTTCAGCAGGTCCTGTGTGCCGGTGTTCTTCGCCGCATAGCCCAGCTCCAGCCGCGCCATCTCGCCCTCGGTGGTGGTGGCCAGCACGCGTTGCAGCACCACGTCGCGTGCGGCGCTCGCCCGGGCCAGGCTGAGGAAGGGGGAGCCGAAGTAGTAATAGGCCGAATCGTCGTCGCCCAGCGAGAAGAGCTCGTTGTAGAGCCATTGGTTGTAGTTCTGCTGGCCCAGCTCCTGGTAGTAGTCGAACTCCCCGTAGGCCTTGTATTCGAAACGGATGAACTGCCCGGGCAGGTGCAGCGGGTCGGCGATGGTGATGCAATGCCAGGAATACGTGACCTCCTTCGGCAGGATGCTGTTGCGCACTTTCAGCTGCGCCAGCTGGGCATCAAGCCCGTCAGGGTCGGCGGCCCCCACATACGCATTGACCTCCTCATAGTCGAGCGCCCGCTGGTTGCTGGGCATGCGCACGTTCACCTCGGCCTGGCCGAACACGTACACCTTGCCATCGGGGGTGAGCACCTGCCAGCGCGATCCGTCATAACGCAGCTCCACATACTCCTCGAAGGTGTTCAGCACGAAGATGGCCTCGCTGCGGTCCACCCGCTGGAACACCGCACGGCCGCTGGCCACGCCGGGGATGTTCACCATCGGGGCGTACCAATAGCCCTCCCCGTCCGTCATCTCGTCCATTCCGTCCAGGGTGGCCAGCCCGGCACAGGGGTAGCTGGGGCAGACGTTCCCATATTCCAGGATGTTCCGCTCCTGCTCTTCCGTGTAATGGTGCCGGTAGGCATTGCTCACCGTGATGGTGGGCACGTTCACGTCCCAGCCGGCGCCATAGGGCACCCCCTCCGTGAGCATGGGCGTGGTGCTGCCCACGATGGTGGGCGAATACTGCAGCGCCAGGGCGAAGCCCAATCCGCCCGGGGTGGCCACCTCGCCCAATGGATAGCTGGCGCTATAGCGCCCCGTGAACAGGTCCACGTCCCCGCTGAGCACTTGGGCTTGCAGCTCCTGGGCCTTCACTTCCCGGGGGGTCTCCGAATCGCTGCTGACCCCGCCGGCCATCTGGGCCCGCCCCCCGATGCAGGCGAGCACGCCCGCGGCGAAGAGGGCCATCCGCAATGCAAGGACCGGGGAACGGTCATGGAGGGAACGAAAAGGGCCGGGGAGGAAGGTGGCGTCCATGGCAGCAGGAAGTGGAACGCCGAATATGCAAAATAATTATTAAGCACAATGGCTTGTTCATAACCCATCATAGCCAATGATATACGAATGAAACAGGGCAGCGGCCTCCCCACCCATACTAAACCAATAAGAAGGACAGGTGACAGACCCTTCCAGAACGACGAAGGCCCCCTTGCGGAGGCCTTCGCTCGATGCCTGATCGGCGCCTTACTTCTCTCCCTTCACCCGGTCCACCACGTACTCGTCCACCAGGATGCGGCCGCAATGCTCGCACACGATGATCTTCTTGTGGCTGCTGATGTCCAGCTGGCGCTGGGGCGGGATGGCGTTGAAGCAGCCCCCGCAGCTGCCGCGCTCCACCGGCACCACGGCCAGGCCGTTGCGGGCGTTGCTGCGGATGCGGCGGTAGGCGCTCAGCAGGCGCTCCTCGATGTGCTTGGCCGCCGTGTCGCTCTTCTTCTGCAGGTCCTTCTCCTCCTTCTCGGTCTCGGCGATGATGTCGTCGAGCTCCTTCTTCTTCAGCTCGAGGTCCTTCTTGCGCTCCTTGTAGAGGGTCTTGCTCTCCTCCACCACGGCGCTCTTGGTCTCGATCTGGGCCTTGCCTTCCTTGATGCGCTTCTCGGCCAGCTGGATCTCGAGGTTCTGGAACTCGATCTCCTTGCTCAGCGAGTCGTACTCGCGGTTGTTGCGCACCTTGCCCTGCTGGCCCTCGTACTTCTTGATGCTGGCCTTGGCGTCCTTGATGAAGTTGTTCTTGTCGCTCACGGCCGTCTCGGCCTCCTTGAGGTCCTCCTCCAGCTTCTTCAGGCGCGTTTCGAGGCCGGCCACCTCATCCTCCAGGTCCTGCACCTCCAGGGGCAGCTCGCCGCGCTGGGTGCGGATGCGGTCCACCTGCGAGTCCAGGTGCTGCAACCGGTAGAGTTCGACCAGCTTCTCGGCGATGGTGATCTCGGCCTTGGTGGCCGCATTGGAGGGCTTCTCCTCCTTCACCGCGCTCTTCGTCTCGGTCTTCGCCATGGTGTCAGATACAGTGGATGGGATTGGTGACGGTATCCGTCAAACGGGTGGCAAATGTAGGCATTTCTTGCCCCAACCTCCGCTGGATCAGGTGCATGGTGTATTGCTCGCTCTCGAAGTGCCCGATGTCCGCCAGCAGCAGGCGGCCCTCGGCCTCGAAGAACTGGTGGTACTTGACGTCCGCCGTCACATAGGCGTCCGCCCCGGCCGCCCGCGCCCGGCCGATGAGGAAGGCCCCCGAGCCGCCGCAGACCGCCACCCGCTCCACCGGCCGGCCCCGCAGCGCGGTATGCCGCACCACCGGCGCCCCGAACACCGCCTTGACCCGGGCCAGGAAGGCCACCTCGTCCAGGGGGACGGCCAGCCGGCCGATGGCCCCCGCCCCCACCTGCGGGTACGGGTTGGCCAGGGGCACCAGGTCGTAGGCCACCTCCTCATAGGGATGCGCCGCCCGCAAGGCCGCCAGGATGGCCGCCTCCCGGGGAGCATGGTAGATCGTCTCCACCCGGGTCTCCGGCTCGGCATGGCGCTCGCCCGGCCGCCCCACGAAAGGGTCGGTACCCGCCCCGCCCCGGAAGGTGCCCTGCCCTTCCGTGCTGAAGCTGCATTCGTCGTAGGCGCCCACCTGCCCGGCCCCCGCCCCGAACAGGGCGTTGCGCACCGCCTCGGCATGGGCGTGCGGCACGAAGACCGTCAGCTTGCGCAGCTGCCCGGGCTTGGGATCGAGCACCTCCAGGTCCTCCAGGCCCAGCCGCGCGGCGATCTCCGCGTTCACCCCGGTGGCCACATTGTCCAGGTTGGTGTGGAGGGCATAGATGGCCACGTTGTGCCGGACCGCCGCCAGGAGGGTGCGCTCCACGCCGGTGCGCCCCGTCAGCGACCGCAGCCCCCGGAAGATCACCGGGTGGTGGGCGATCACCAGGCCGTGGCCGCCACGCGCTGCCTCCTCCACCACCGCCTCCGTGCAATCCAGGGCGATCAGGGCCGAGGCCACCTCCGCCTGCGGGTCGCCCACCTGGAGCCCGCTGTTGTCGTACTCCTCCTGCAGCACGGGCGGTGCCCAGCGCTCCAGCACGTCCATCACCGCTTTGATCCGCATCTTGCCGCTGATTTCAATGGAAAGCCGCGAAAAATACGGGCTGGCGGCCCGGCGGGTCGTGCTGCTGCCGTTCACCCTCCTGTACGGCCTGGTGCTCCGCGTCCGCCATGCGCTCTACGACAGCGCCGTGCTGCGCAGCACGGCGGCGCAGGTGCCGGCGATCGTCATCGGCAACCTGGCCCTGGGCGGCACCGGCAAGACCCCGCACGTGGAGCTGGCCCTGCGCACCCTGATCGGCGATGGTCCCCTGGCCACGCTGAGCCGGGGCTATGGCCGCCGCGGCGATGGCCTCGCGGAGGTGCAGGTGGAGGACGATGCCGCCCTGGTGGGCGATGAGCCGCTGATGCTCAAGCGGAAGTTCACCGGCGTGCACGTGTTCGTGGGCGCCGACCGCGTGGCGGCCCTGGCGGCCATCCGGCAGGCGGTGCCCGGCGTGCGCGCCGTGGTGCTCGACGATGCCTTCCAGCACCGCCGGCTGAAGGCGGGGCTGAACATCGTGCTCACCACCTGGCAGCGCCCCTGGTACCGGGACGCGCTGCTCCCCGCCGGGCGCCTGCGTGACCTCCCCGCCCGGGCCCGCGCCGCCGATGCGGTGGTGGTGACCAAGTGCCCCCGCCTCCCGTCGGCGGAAGAGCAGCACCGCTGGCGCCTGCGGCTCGGCCTCCGGCAGGAGCAGCCGCTCTTCTTCAGCACCCTGCGTTACGCCGCCCCGCGCTCCCTGCGCGACAGCGCCGCCGCCGTGCCCGTGGGCGAAGGGACCGCCGCCCTGCTGTTCACGGGGATCGCCGATGCAGGCCCGCTGCTGGCCCATGCCCGCACGGTCTTCGCGCGGGTGGAGCACGTCGCCTTCCCCGACCACCACCGCTTCACGGCCGCCGACCAGGCGCGGCTGGCACGGCTGTTCCGTACTTTCGCGGCCGGCGAACGCACGCTGCTCACCACCGAGAAGGATGCGGCCCGGCTGGGTGCCGCCTTGCTGGCGGGACCGCTCGCGGACCTGCCCATCGCGGTGATCGGCGCGCAGGCCGTCATCCTCAACGAACCCCACGCTTTCGAAGCGCTCCTCCGGGCCCATGTTGCAACGCATCCAGCGCATCGCTGACCACCTGAAGAAGACCACCGGGGAGGCCCCCGCCACCGGCATCATCCTCGGCACCGGCCTCAGCGGCCTGGGGCGCGAGATCGAGGTGGCTCATGCCATCGCCTACAAGGACATCCCGGAGTTCCCCGTGAGCACGGTGGAAGGGCATCCGGGCCGGCTGCTCTTCGGCCGGCTGGGTGGCAAGCCCGTGGTGGCCATGCAGGGCCGCCTCCACTTCTATGAAGGCTGGTCGATGCCCGAGGTCGTGCTGCCCGTGCGGGTGATGAAGCTCCTCGGCATCGAGCGCCTCTTCGTGAGCAACGCCTGCGGCGGGGTGAACCCGGCCTTCGACACGGGGGACCTGATGATCATCAACGATCACATCAACCTGTTCCCCAACCCGCTCATCGGCCCCAACATCGACGCCTTCGGCCCGCGCTTCCCCGACATGAGCGAGCCCTACGACCGCGCGCTGATCGCCCAGGCGAAGGACATCGCGGCACGCCACGGCATCCCCGTGCGCGAAGGCGTGTACGTGGGCCTCACCGGCCCCACCCTGGAAACGCCCGCCGAATACCGCTACATCCGCATCATCGGCGGTGACGCGGTGGGCATGAGCACCGTGCCCGAAGTGATCGCCGCGCGGCAGATGGGCCTGCCCTGCTTCGCCATGAGCGTGATCACCGATATGGGCGTGGAAGGCCGCATCGAGAAGACCACCCATGCCATGGTGCAGCGCGTGGCGGAGAAGGCCGAGCCGGACCTCACGCTGATCATGCGCGAACTCGTGGCCTCATGCTGAGCATTCCCCGCCGCAAGCTGCAAGCCGCAAGCGTCCTGCTCATGGCGTGCGCCTTGCAGCTTGTCACTTCCACAGCGGCCGATGCCCAGGACAGTCTGAACGTGCGCAAGCTCGGGCAATGGAGCGACCCCGCGCTGCCGGCCTCTTTCCTCTACAACAACACCTACAACGCGGTGTGGGGCTATGCGCGCGACGGCCGCGAGTACGGCATCATCGGCAGCACCCAGGGCACCCACATCATCGACGTCACCGCGGCGAACGCTCCCGAACAGGTGGCCTTCATCCCCGGCGCGTTCCAGGGCGGCGAAGTGGTGCATCGCGAGTTCAAGACCTACCGCGACCGGCTGTACGCCGTGACGGACGAGGGGCCGGGCACGCTGCAGATCATCGACCTCGCCCAGCTGCCGGACACCGCCATCGTGACCTACGACAGCCATGCGCTCTTCTACCGCGCCCATTCGCTGTGGATCGACACGGCGAACGCCCGCCTATACACCCATGGCGGCTCCAGCGACTTCGCCATCTGGTCGCTGGCGGACCCCGATGCCCCCGTGCTGCTGCTCGCCCCCCAGTCGGGCAGCGTGCCCTGGTGGAACAGCGTGGGCTACGTGCACGACGCCTACACGGTGGGCAACGTGACCTATGCGAACGACGTGGACGCGATGCACATCATCGACTTCACCGATCCGGTCTCGCCCCAGCTGCGCGGCTCGCTCACCACCTACCCGCAGCCGGGCTACAACCACAGCGGCTGGCTGCACGACAACGGCTGGCTCTACGTGATGGCCGATGAGACCCACGGCACCGACCTGAAGCTCTTCGACGTGGGCGATCCCACCGACATCCAGTTCATCGACACGGTGGGCACCGACCGCGGCCCCGGCTCCATCCCCCACAACCCCTGCTTCCAGGGCGACCTGCTGCATGCGAGCTGGTACTACGACGGATACTGGCTCTGGAGCGTGGCCGATCCCCAGCACGCACAGCTGCTCGGCTATTACGACACCTATCCCCAGCCCTACAGCTTCAGCTACAAGGGCGCCTGGGGCGTGTACCCCTTCCTGCCCAGCGGGCACGTGCTGGTGAGCGACATGCAGACCGGGCTGTACATCCTGGACATCTCCCTGGCCCTGGCCGTGCAGGAGGCCGCCCTGCCCGCGGACGGCCTGCGCCTGCGGCCCAATCCCGCCGCCGATGCCGTGCAGGTCGGCCTCCCGGCGGGGACCGGCATCAACGCCGTGGTGTGGATCGTGGACGCGACGGGGCGCACGGTGCGCACGGAACGCGTGCGACCTTCACCGGGGATGGACGTGACCCTGGACCTGCGGGCCCTCGCCCCCGGCCCGTACACCGTGGTATCGAATGACGGCCGCACCACGCGTTCGGCCCGGCTGATCAAGATGAACGACCGATGAGCACCGAGAAGAACGGCCCTCCGGCCTGGACGCAGAAATGGGAGCTCGTGGTGGGCCTTGAGGTGCATGCGCAGCTGCTCACCGAGAGCAAGGCCTATTCCCCCGACGCGAACGCCTATGGCGACCACCCCAACACCCTGGTGGGGCCGGTGACGCTCGGCCTCCCCGGCACGCTGCCCGTGCCGAACAAGGCGGTGATCGACCACGCCATCCGGCTGGGACTGGCGGTGGGCGGCACCATCGCGCCGCGGATGCACTACGCCCGCAAGAACTACTTCTATCCCGACCTGCCGAAGGGCTACCAGATCACGCAGGACACCACGCCGATCTGCACCGGCGGCAGCATCACCATCAAGGCGCCGGACGGCGGGGAGAAGACCATCTCGCTCGTCCGCATCCACATGGAGGAGGACGCGGGCAAGAGCATCCACGACATGGACCCCTTCAACACGCTGATCGACCTCAACCGCGCGGGCGTGCCCCTGGTGGAGATCGTGAGCGCGCCCGACATGCGCACCTCGCAGGAGGCCTACGATTACCTGGTGGAGGTGCGGCGCCTGGTGCGCTACCTCGACATCTGCGACGGCAACATGGAAGAGGGCAGCCTGCGCTGCGACGCCAACATCAGCGTGCGGCCCAAGGGCAGCCCCGTGCTGGGCACGCGCACCGAGGTGAAGAACCTCAACAGCTTCCGCAACGTGCAGCGCGCCATCGAGTTCGAGGCCCAGCGCCAGGTGGAACTGCTGGAGGGCGGCGGCAAGGTGGAGATGGAGACGCGCACCTTCGATGCCGCCAAGGGCATCACCATCGGCCTGCGCAGCAAGGAGATGGCCCACGATTACCGCTACTTCCCCGAGCCCGACATCCAGCCCCTCACCGTGAGCGAGGCCAAACAGGAGGCCGTGCGCCGGGCCATGCCGCCGCTGCCGCGCGAGCTGTACCGCAAGTACACGCAGGACCTCGGCCTCAGCGCCTACGACGCGGCCATCCTCACCGACGACAAGGGCACCGCGCTCTACTACGAAGGCGTCATCGCGCACACCACCAACTACAAGGGCGCCGCCAACCAGGTGATGGGCGACGTGCGCTCGTGGGTGAACGAGCGCGGCCTCACCATGAGGGAGTTCCCCATCACGCCGGAACACCTGGCCGGCCTCGTCACCCTGATCGATACCGGGAGCGTGAGCCACAGCCTCGCCTCGCAGAAGCTCTTCCCGCTGATGACCGAGCACACCGCGGCCACGGCCGAGGAGCTGGCCACCGCGCACGGCCTGCTGCTGGACACGCGCGAGGACGTGATCGAAAGCGCCCTGCGCGACGCCATGGCCCGCTACCCGGACAAGGTGCAGGCCTACCGCGCCGGCAACAAGGCCCTCCTCGGCCTCTTCATGGGCGAGGTGATGAAAGCCACCAAGGGCAAGGCCGATCCGCGCCGCGCCAAGGACGTGGTGGAACGCATGCTTGAAGACGTGACCGCATGAGAACGACCGTGAACACCCTCGCCCTCGGCGCGCTCGCGCTGCTGATGGGCTGCGCGACCGGTGACGCCCACCGCACCATCACCGCCCATGTGGAGGGCGGCGCCGGAAGGACGCTCTATTTCGACACCTTCATCGGCAACAAGCCCCAGCGCGTGGACAGCGTGGTGCTCGATGCCCAGGGCGATGGCGTCCTCCGGATCGCCCGCATGCCGCTGGACTTCTATGCCCTGGCGCTCGGCGACAAGGACATGCTGGTGCTGGTGCTCGACAGCGCGGAGAGCGTGACCGTGGAGGCCGCGGCCGCCGGCTTCCAGGAGCCGAAGAAGGTCGAGGGCTCCGTCCACAGCGACCTGCTCTACGGCTTCTTCGCCGAAGCGAAGAGGTTCGACGCGGAGAAGCAGCAGCTCGTGGACCGCATCAATGCCGACCGCGCCGACACCGCGGCCATCACCCGCATCAACGCCATCAACCGCGAGTTCTACGCGTACTGCAAGCAGTTCGCCGCGGAGCACAAGAGCTCGCCCGCGGTGCTCGCCGCCATGAGCCGCCTCAACATCCAGCAGGAGCTGCCGCTCTTCATCGAGGTGCGCGAGGCCCTTCGAGGCACCGTGCCCTACTCGGAATACTACGCGGGCTATCGCGATCAGGTGGACCGCATGGAGCAGCAGGTCGCCGCCATGAAGGCGCAGGAGGAGCAGATGGCCCGGCTCGACAACCTGATCCCCGTGGGCTCGGAAGCCCCCGATTTCGCGCAGCAGACGCCCGAGGGCCGGAAGCTCGCGCTGAGCGACCTCAAGGGGCAGGTGGTGCTCATCGACTTCTGGGCCAGCTGGTGCAAGCCCTGCCGCATGGAGAACCCCAATGTGAAGCGGGTGTACACGAAGTACCACGCCAAGGGCTTCGAGATCCTCGGCGTGAGCCTGGACCGTGACCAGGCCGCATGGACCAATGCCATCCAGCAGGACGGCCTGCCCTGGAAGCACGTGAGCGACCTCGGCTTCTGGAACAATGCGGCCGCCCAGCAGTACGGCGTGTCCAGCATCCCTTACACCGTGCTCGTGGGCCGCGACGGCAAGGTGATCGCGAAGAACCTCCGCGGCGAAAAGCTCGAACAGAAGCTCGCGGAGATCTTCCCGTGAGGCGCGGCCTCTTTCCCCGGGCCAGGCCGGCCCCGCGCCGGCATCGCGGCAAAGCGGCCGTCCTGTTCGCGCTTCCGCTCGCTCTCCACGCGCAACCCTACTTCCAGCAGCGCGTCGACCACACCATCGCGGTGACGCTCGATGACCGGGCGCACGTCCTGCGCGCGCAGGAGACCTTCACCTATACCAACAACAGCCCGCAGGCGCTCGATACGCTGTGGGTCCACCTCTGGCCCAACGCCTACCGCGACCGCAACACGGCCCTCTGCCGGCAGCTCGACGCGCACAACGACCACGGCCTGCATTTCGCCCCCGAGGAGATGCGCGGCCGCATCGACAGCCTGGACTTCACCAGCGACGGCCGCAAGCTGCCGTGGGGCCTGCACCCGCAGCACGCCGACATCGGCTGGATCGCCCTGCCCGCGCCCCTGGCGCCCGGGACACGCATCGCCATCTCCACGCCCTTCCGCGTGGCCCTGCCGAGCGGCAGCATCTCGCGCCTGGGCCACACGGGACAGGCCTATTACATCACGCAATGGTTCCCCAAGCCCGCGGTGTACGACGGCCGGGGCTGGCATGCGATGCCCTACCTCACACAGGGCGAGTTCTACAGCGAGTTCGGCTCGTACGACGTGTCCATCACGCTGCCGGCGAACTATGTGCTGGGCGCCACCGGCGAGCGCGTGGACAGCCCGGCCGAGGAGGCCTGGATGGATTCGCTCGCCCAGCTGCCGCCGTCCTTCGTGCTCGGCGCACGGAACGGCGATCCCTTCCCGCGCTCAAGCCCCCGGATGAAGACCGTGCGCTTCCGCCAGGACGACGTGCACGACTTCGCCTGGTTCGCCGACAAGCGCTTCCAGGTGCGCAAGGGCGAGGTGACGCTGGAGCGCTCCGGCCGCCGCGTGACCACCTGGACGCTGGTGACGCCGCGCAACGCCGCGCTCTGGGCCGATGCGCTCACCTATGTGAACGAGAGCGTGCGCCTGTACAGCCGGTGGGTGGGCGATTACCCCTATGCGGCCTGCACCGCGGTGGACGGCACCACGGCCGCCGGCGGCGGCATGGAGTACCCCATGATCACCCTGATCAACAACGCGGCATCGCCCCTCGAGCTCGACATGGTGATCGCGCACGAGGTGGGGCACAACTGGTTCTACGGCATCCTCGGCACCAACGAGCGCGACCATCCCTGGATGGACGAGGGCATCAACAGCTTCTACGAGCAGCGCTATATCGAGGAGCGCTACCCCGGCCGCCGGATGCTGGACCTGCAGGGCCTGCCGCTCGGCTTCCTCACGCGCCACCGCGGCGTCACCTACCGCGAGCGCAACGAACTGCTGTACCACCTGAACGCGCGGCGCAACTGGGACGACCCGCTGGACCGCCCGGCCACGGCGTTCAGCGAGATGGACTATGGCACCACCGTGTATGCGAAGAGCGCCCTGGTGTTCGACCACCTCCGCGATGCGCTGGGCGATACGCTCTTCGACCGGTGCATGCAGGCCTATTTCGACGCCTGGCACCACAAGCACCCGTACCCCGAGGACCTCCGTACCGTGCTGCAGCGCGAGAGCGGCCGCGACCTTGGCTGGTGCTTCGACGAGCTGATCGGCACCGCGGACAAGGTGGACGTGAAGGCGCTCTCCCTGCGGAACGGCGCGCTGGCCTTCCGCGAACGCGCGCAGCGGCCCTTCCCCTTCTCCGTCACCGGCCTGCTGGAGCGCGACACCCTGGGCACGGTCCGGTCGGACGGCCCGGCGAGGAACGCCCGGCGCACGGGGCAGGGCACCATCGATCTTCCCTGGGGCCGCGTGGTGCAGGCCCGCATCGATGCCATCGGCCGCACGCTCGACATCGACCGGCGCGACAACGATGTCCGCGCAACGGGCCTGCTGAAGCGCTGGAAGGCGCCCGAGCTGAAATTCCTCGCCGGCATCGAGCGCCAGGACCGGACCAGCATCTATTACACCCCGGCCATCGCGCGGAACACCCACGACGGTCTCATGGCGGGCGTGGCGCTCTACAACACGTTCTTCCCCGCGCAGCGCCTCGAATGGGTGGCCGCTCCGCTCTATGGCTTCGACAGCAAGCGCCTGGCCGGCGGTGCACGGATCATGTGGCACCACGACCGGCTCAGCAGCCCCTGGCTCCGCAATGTGCACGCCGGCGTGTCGGGCTTCGCGGCCTCGCTGTGGAGCGTGGACGCGGTGGAGCAATGGTACCAGCGCCTGGTGCCCTCGATCCAGTTCGACCCAAGGCTGAAGAGCACCGGGCCGAGCGCCTCCCTGCGCTACCGCAGCATCCTCCTCTGGCAGCATGCGCTGGGCACGCTCAACGATCCCCAAGGACGGGAGACCGCCGTGGACCTTACGCGGAAGGACGTGTTCCACGAGGTGCAGGCCGCCATCGCCCAACCGAACGGCCTCGGCCCGTACGAGGTCAGCGCCACCCTGCTGCACCACGAGGCCTTTACCCGCATCGCGCTGGATGCGAAATGGAGCGCGATCTACGACCGCCACCGCCACCGCCTCACCGTCCGCGCGTTCGCCGGCAGCTTCCTGCGCACCGACAACGCCCGCATGCGGCCCGAGATGGGCTGGCGCCTCCACTGGGACAACAGCGACCTGCTGTACGATCACCTGTTCGCCGACCGGCGGCCCGTGGGCGCGAACGACGGCCAGGTCATGACCAAGGACCAGGGCGGCTTCAAGACGCCCACCTCCGTGGGCACGTCCGACACCTGGATCGGCGCACTGAACATGGAGCTCGACTTCCCCTTCCTGCTGCCGCTCGCCGCCTTCGCCAGCTATGGCGTCGCACCGCTCACCACCGTCTCCAGCGAGGGACGCAGCACCAGCAGCCGCAGCTACTGGGAGATGGGCGTGGGCCTGCGCCTCTGGCGCGACATGGTGGAGGTGTGGGTGCCGCTGGCGTTCTCCTCCGAGATCCAGGACGAGCAGGACCTGCGCGGCTTTGAGTTCACCGAGCGCATCCGCATCGTGATGGCGCTGGAACGGATGGACCCTACGCAGGCGCTGCGGAAGCTTCCGCATTGACCGACCAGTGGCCGGCACCCGGAAAACCGGTCCATGGAGCGATGAAGTCACGGATGTATGACCTTCGCATGCGAAGGCGGACCGATGGTCGACCACGCCCTTCCGATCACTGACCGCTGACCACTGTCTGCTGAATGACCACGCTCCCTCCGGGCAAGAAGATCTTCTTCCTCTCCGACTTCCACCTCGGCGTGCCCGACCATGCGCGCAGCCTGGAGCGGGAGAAGCGCATCGTGCGTTTCCTCGACCTCGCCGCCCCGGAGGCGGAAGAGTTCCACATCCTGGGCGACCTCTTCGACATGTGGTTCGAGTACCGCAAGGTGGTGCCCCGCGGCCACGTGCGCCTGCTCGGCAAGCTGGCCGAGCTGACGGACGCCGGCATCCCCGTGCACGTGTACATCGGCAACCACGACATGTGGATCTTCGATTACCTGCCGCAGGAGACGGGCGTCACCATCCACCGCGAGCCCGTGGCGCGGGAATGGAACGGCCTGCGCTTCCTCATCGGCCACGGCGACGGCCTGGGGCCCGGCGACCACGGCTACAAGTTCATCAAGCGCGTGTTCCGCAGCCCCGTGTCGCAATGGCTGTTCGCACGGCTGCACCCGAACCTCGGCCTGGGCATGGCGGACTTCTGGAGCGGCCGCAGCCGCAAGAAGAGCTATGCCAACGACCGCAAGTTCCTCGGCGCGGACAAGGAATGGCTGGCGCAGTACTGCCGCGACGTGCTGCAGCAGGAGCACTTCGACACCTTCATCTTCGGCCATCGCCACCTGCCGATGGACCTGGAGGTGGGTCCGCGCAGCCGCTACCTCAAC
>JAFDZF010000113.1 GCA_018267055.1 Bacteroidota bacterium | reverse complement strand
TGGCGTAGGTATACGTGTATGCGCTACCCGAAATGGGGATGGAGGAGGAAAGTTCGGCATAGCACAATCCGGCCAAGGCACATCCAAAGGCTGCCACCAAGAAACCGATCGTCACGGAGGGGCCTGCGTTCTGGGCGGCGGCAGCGGCGGTGCGGACGAAAAGCCCCGCGCCGATGATGGCCCCGATACCGAGGGCGATCAGCGACCCGGAGGTCAGGGTCTGCTTTAGGTTGTGACCTCCTGCATCCGAACCGGCCCTGAGGATGTGTTCCAAGGACTTGGTCGCAAAGAGTCGTTTTACCATGATGGGTGCGTGAGGGAGCAAGATGCGCTTTCCGCCGCAGACGGCCAAGAGGCACAGACAGGCGAGCCCCAAGTACGAGTTGATGGCGGGCAATGGCGTCGGTAGTGGCGTGTATTGCCAACTGCCACTGCCGACTGCCGATGCCGTTCGGGTGTTCAGCCCACGCGCATGGCCGCGCCTTCCTTCAGCGCGTAGCGGCTCCACTGCAGCTCGCGGATGGCGCCAGCGATCAGCACGCGCTCGATCGCGATCAGGGCGAGCGCGATGGTGTCGACGCGGTATGCGGGCAGGCCCGGCACGTGCAGGCGCGCGTCAGGGTCCATCGGCATCAGGTGCTCCTTCAGCCGGTCGAGGTCGAGCGCGCTGAACGCGAGCGTGGTCCGGTCGTCGACGATCGCTTCCCCGCGCTCGGCGGCCACCATCGCGGCCAGCGTATCGAAGGATCCCGCGCTGCCCACCAGGGCGTGCGGCTCGTGGCGGTCGACCACCGCCCACAAGGGTTCCAGCTGGGCATCGAGGTGTGAAGCGATGCGGAACTGCTCCTCCAGCGTCATCGGGTCCGATGGCGCGAAGCGGTCGCGCAGGCGGGTGACGCCGAGCTCGAAGCTGCGCTTCCACATCAGTGCCTTGTCCGTGGCCAGGATGAACTCGATGCTGCCGCCGCCGATGTCCATCACCAGCATCGGGCGCGGGCCGAAGGGAACGGCCTGGCGCACGCCGTCGAGGATCAGGCCGGCCTCCTCCTCGCCGGGGATGATGGTGATGGGGATGCCGGTCCGCGCGAGCGCCTGCTCCACGAAGGCCTGGCCGTTGCGGGCATTGCGCAGCGCGGAGGTGCCGAAGCCGGTGATGCGCGCTGCGCCGAGCGCACGGGCCTTCGCGCCGAGGGCTTGCAGCGCCGTGAGCCCGCGCGCGAACGCATCCTCCGCGATCACGCCCTTCTCGATGCCGCCGCGGCCCAGGAACACGCCGACCTCCTCGCTGTGCAGCACGCGGAGCCGCTCTTCCCGCTCCGCAACGAGCAGGTTGAAGGTGTTCGTGCCGAGGTCGATGACGGCGATGCGCATGGGTCGAAGTTCCAAGCCTCGAGCTACTGGCCTCTGACCAGTAGCTCGAGGCTAGTGGCTGGCGGCTATCCGCGGTAGAACAGCCATTTCCCCAGTTCCTTCCACGTCACTTTCTTGCCGTACATCAGGATGCCGGTGCGGTAGATGCGGCCCGCGAGCCAGGTGGTGAAGAGGAAGGTGGCGACGAGCAGGGCCATGCTCAGGGCGAGCTCCCCGGGGTGCTCGAAGGCGTTGCCCATGGCGATGCGGATCATCATCACCACCGGGGAGGTGAACGGGATGATGGAGCACCAGAACACCGCCGGCCCGTCGGGATTGTACACCGCGGTCTGCGCGATGAAGATGGCCAGCATCATGGGGATGGTGATGGGCAGCATGAACTGCTGCGTATCGGTCTCCACGTCCACGGCGGCCCCCACGGCGGCGAAGAGCGAGCTGTAGATCAGGTAGCCGCCGAGGAAGTAGAAGATGAACAGGCCGATGATCAGGGCGATCGGCAGGTCGTTCCAGATGTCCACGAGCACCTGCAGGTCCTCGGCGCGGTCGTCCTGCGCTTGCGCCAGCTCCGCGCCGCCCAATTGGGCCTGGAGCTGGGTCGTCATCTGCGGGGTGGCCTGCTGGAGGGCGGAGGCGCTGATGCGGTCCTTCGCGAGGCCCAGCCCGATGGTGCCCAGGACGGCCGACAGCGCCACCCAGAGCAGGAACTGGGTGAGCCCCACCAGCGCGATGCCCACGATCTTGCCCATCATCAGCTGGAAGGGCTTCACCGAGCTGATGAGCACTTCCACCACGCGGTTCTGCTTCTCCTCCATCACGCCGCGCATCACCTGCACGCCGTAGAGGAAGATGAACAGGAAGATCAGGTAGCCGAACGCGAAGCCGATGCCGGCCTTCGCCTGGTCGTAGGAGCGCTTGCCCGCCTTGTCGATGTCGAACAGCTGCACCTTCAGCGCGGTCTTGATGCGCTGATAGGTCTCCGGGTCCACGTTGTTCACGCGCAGCTTCTCCTTCTCGATCACCTTCTCGATCTCGGAGGACAGGTAGTTCTGCACCGTCTGGCTGGGCAGGTCCTTGTAGAAGAGCTGCACCGTGTTGTTCTCCAGCACCGCCTCGTTCACGTCGATCATCGCCGTGTAGGGGCCGGCCTTGAACACCGAGTCGGGCATGTCCTCCGGCTGGTAGAAGAACTTGATGTCGTCGGTGTCCTTCAGCTTGTTGGTGAGCAGGTGCGCCTTGTCGATGATCACCACGTTCTGGATGCCGCTCTCCTGCATCCCCAGGAAGACCACGGCGGTGATGCCGCCCACCAGCAGCAGCGGCCCCAGGATGGTCATGATGAGGAAGCTGGGTTTGCGCACCCGCGTCCAGAACTCGCGCCGAACGATCAGTCCGATCTTGCCCATGGTCCCCTGTTATTCGGTCATGTCCGCCTTCACCGAGGCGGGTTCGTTCTCGCTCACCACGCGGATGAAGATGTCGTGCATCCGCGGCACCTCCTCGCTCACCCCGTGCAGCTCCACGGCGGAGAGCAGCGGGCGCAGGGCGGTGTTCAGCGTGGCGCCGTGCTTCAGCTTCACCAGGGCCGTGCTGAAGTCCGCGTCCTCCCGGTGGGCGGTGAGCTCGCCGTGGAAGCCGAGCGCATCGGCGAAGGCGACGCGGCTGCCCTTGTACTCCACCTTGTAGGTATCGGTGCTGTAGCGCTTGCGGATCTCGCGCACGCTGCCGTGCAGCATCACCTTGCTCTTGTCGATGAGGGCGATGTGGTCGCAGAGCTCCTCCACGCTGCCCATGTTGTGCGTGCTCAGCATCACCGTGGTGCCTTCATCGCGCAGGCGGAGGATCTCGCCGCGGATCAGCTCGGCATTGATGGGGTCGAAGCCGCTGAAGGGCTCGTCCAGGATGAGCAGCTTGGGGCCGTGCAGCACGGTGGTGATGAACTGCACCTTCTGCGCCATGCCCTTGCTCAGTTCCTCCACCTTCTTGTTCCACCAGCCGGTGATCTCCCACCGCTCGAACCACTCCTTCAGGCGCTGGGCGGCTTCCTTCCGGCCCATGCCTTTCAGGCGGGCGAGGTAGAGCGCCTGTTCGCCCACCTTCATCTTCTTGTAGAGGCCGCGCTCCTCGGGCAGGTAGCCGAGCAGCGCCACGTCGTCGGCCGTCATCGGGCGGCCGTTCAGCAGCACGCGGCCCTCGTCGGGACCGGTGATGCGCGTGATGATGCGGATCAGCGTGGTCTTGCCGGCGCCGTTGGGGCCCAGCAGGCCGAAGACCTTGCCTTCGGGCACCTCCATGCTCACGCCGTTCAGGGCGAGGTGGTCGCCGTAGCGTTTCACGATGTGCTCACAGGTCAGCATGCGGGGTGCGTTCGGAGGGGGCGAAGGTAGCCGGGGGTACGGTCCGTGCCCCGCCGCCGGTGGAGGCGTCCGGCCGCCGGCGTGATCGATCAGGCGTAGATCTCGCGCCGCCCGATCATGCGCTGCTGGGCGGGATCCCACACCTTCAGCCGCAGGCAGCGCACCACGTCCCAGGGGAGCAGCGTGGTGGTCTTGGCCTGTTGCAGCTCGGGGATGGCCTTGTACACCTCCGGCAGGCGGTAGAAGGGGATGCGCGGATTGAGGTGGTGGATGTGGTGGTAGCCGATGTTCGCCAGGAACCAGCGCATCACCGCGCTCATCTTCATATGGCTGCTGCTGGCCAGGGCGGCGTCGTGGTAGGTCCAGCCGTCCTTGTCGGAGAACCGCACGCCGGGGAAGTTGTGCTGGGCGTAGAAGAGGTACGAGCCGAGCCCGAGGCTGATGAAGAAGGGGACCAGGAACCCGAAGACCAGGCCCGCCCAGCCGGCGAGCAGGAAGATGCCCGTGCCCACGGCGAGGTGGAACACCAGGGCCACGATGCTGTCCCAGTGCTTGCCCGTGTTGTTCACCAGCGAGCGGATGCACATGCCGTAGATGAACATGAAGATGTAGCCGAGCCCGATGGTCACCGGATGGCGGATGAACAGGTACACGGTGCGCTCGGCGCGGGGGGAGGCGAGGTACTTCTCCTTGGTCACCACGGGGAACGAGCCGATGCTGCTGGTGTAGAGCTTGCTGTTGTGCGCGTGGTGGTAGTTGTGGCTGCGTTCCCAGATGCTGATGGGGGCCAGCATGTACCAGCCGAACACGGTGAAGAGGCCGCGCGCGGCCTTCGAGTGCTGGAGGATGGAATGGTGCAGGAAATCGTGGTAGATGACGAACATGCGGCCCAGGGTGAGGGCCACCAGCACGCCGCAGGCCACCTGGGCCCAGAGCGGCTCCAGCAGGAACACGCCGCAATAGCCCGCTGCCAGCACCACCAGCGTGATGATGACGTGCCACCAGCTGCGCGCACGGTATTCGTTCGCGAAGGCGCGCGTCGCCAGGATGAGGTCCTTGCCTTGCAACATCGGTGGCGAAATTACGCGCCGGCCGCTCCCTCGCCCGGGGATATTTCCACGGGCGGCTTGTGTTTCCACCGCCGGTGCGTCCAGAGCCAGATCGCGGGCCGCTTCCGGATGTCGGCTTCCAGGCGGCGGGTGTGCAGCTCGCTGATCGTATCCTCCGGCAGGCCGGAAGGCGCGGGCACCAGCTCCTCGAAGCGCATCACGTACCGCCCGCGCCGGGGCCGGTCCACGCCCACGTAGATGATGGGGTGGTCGAGCTTGCGCGCGATCTTGGCGGTGCCGCGGAAGATCGGGGTGGGCTGGTGCAGGAAGATGGTCCAATAGGCGTGCTCGGGCGGCGGGGTCTGGTCGGCGATGAAGGCGGTGGCCGTCAGCTGTCCCCGGTCGCGCAGCATCCCCTTCAAGGCGTCCTGCATGGGGTACAGGCGGGTGCCGGAGCGGGTGCGCATGCGGACCATCAAGGCATCGAAGCGCTTGTCCTGCAAAGGATGATAGATCACGTAAAGCCGGTGGTACGGCAGTCGGCTGAAGCGCGCGCCGCCCAGCTCCCAGTTGCCCCAGTGGCCCATCACCAGGATGATGCTCCGTCCCGCGTCGTGGTATTTCCGCAGCACTTCCTCGCCTTCCACCACCACCAGGCGCTTCACCCCGGCCTCGGTCAGGGTGAGCGTCCGCACCGTTTCGAGCACCAGGTCGCAGAACCAGCGGTAGAAGTCGCGCTCGATGGTGCGCCGCTCGGCCTCGCTCTTCTCCGGGAAGCTGTTGCGCAGGTTCGTCCGCACCACCCCGCGCCGGTAGCGCACCACGTGGAAGAGGAGCACGAACACCGCGTCGCTCAGGAGGTACAGCAGGGGGAACGGCAGCAGCGCGATCCCATAGAGGAGGGGGAGGGCGAGGTAGTAGCCGATGGCCGCCATGCACGGCGAAGGTGCGCAGGGGATCGCTGGCATGCAACGGGCGGAAAAAGGCGGCGGCGCTCCCGGAGGAGCGCCGCCGCGCTTACGAACCGTCCTCTAACCTAGCGTCATTTCTGCAGCACCAGGCGCTGCGTATACGTCCGTTCGCCCGCGGTGATCCGCACCAGGTACACCCCATTGGGCAGGTCCTGTTGCAGGTCGAGCACGGTGTTCAGGGTGCCATCGGCCACCGGCACGGTGCTGCCCTGGATCTGCTTGCCCACCAGGTCCATCATGTCCACCGACACGGTGGCCAGGGTGGCGTCGATGCCGTCCATCGTCAGGTACAGCTGCTCGCCGCGGTTCGGGTTCGGCCACATCGCGATGCTCGGGGCGGGGGCGTCCAGCTCCAGGCGGGGGCGGTGGCCCTGGGCCGCGAAACTGATCTGGCAGGTCTTGCCGGCGGGGCACCAGGTGGCGCCGCCGTCGAAGCTGGCCTGCACCGTCACGTCATAGGTCTGTCCGTACTGCAGGGGCAGGGTGGCCCATTGCGTCAGGATCAGACAGTAGCTGGGCTGCGTGAAGTAGCGTACATAACCCTCCCCAGGGTTCTCGAAGCGGAAGGAGTAGCGGTTTGCCGTCACGATGTTGCCATTGACCACACGGTGCACAGGCTTCGCCCAGATGCGACTGGAGCCATCAAGCATCAGGCCGGTCACGCCGCAGCTATAGGTCGGGCCAGGAACATCGAGCAGGTGCGTGGCGGGGCAGTTCGCCGCGACCACGTCGATCTTCAGGCGGCATACAGGCCCCCAGGGCATGCTTACACCGTTCACGCGACCCCGGACGCGGACGTTCAGCAGCGTATTCTGGGGTAGCGGCAATGTCACCATGCTGTTCAGTGGGAGCTTCATGGCACGGATCGCATTGGCGGGACCCTGGCCGAGCGTCACAGCGTGGCTGTGGAACATGAAGCGGCTGTAGCCCCCGTTCGGGTCGAAGAAATGGAACTCATAGCCGTCGTCGGTCTGGTCGCCCACCCCCCACTGTGCGCTCACTGCAGGGTTCTCACTGGCGATGATCACGTCATTGGGCAAGCGATCCTCCACGTCGCAGTCGCTATTGATCAGGCGGTCATTGCCCACTGGAGAACAGAAGGGCTGTATGGCTTGGCTCACGCTCGTGAAGGCACCTCCGTTGCCGTAGTTGTCGATGATGCGGCGCCCCAGGCCATCGCGGAGCACATAACCGCCACCGGTGATGCCGTTGCCGCCGGAGTCGCTCACGCGCAGGCGGAAGCAGGCGTTCTGCGGCACGCAGATGGTGGTGGTATAGGTCATGTTGCTGTTCAGCGGGCCGCCCGATGCGAGCACGAAGGACGAGTTCGCGTCCGTGATCGACCAGGTGGTCTGGTTGCCGGCACCGTCGGTGTTGATCACCAGCGTCCAGCTGTCGCAGCTCACCGGGGTGCCGCTGCAGCCGCAGGAAGCGTTCAACACGTCGTTCGTGGTGAAGGGGTTGTTGTCGTTGCAGGGCGAGCCCACGGTGCCTTGCACGCTCGGGCAGGCGTCGCTGCTGTTGGTCACGTAGCCGGCGGGCACGATGCAGGTGAAGCCGGAGAGGCTGTTGTGCACATCGCCCAGGCCATCACCATCGGTATCGGCGTAGTAGGTCGTCGGCACGTCGGCCGTGCCGCAGCCGCAGACGCCCGGGGCCACCTTGTTGGGGTCGTTGGGGCAGCCGTCGTTGCAATCGGCGGTGAGGTCACCATCGGAGTCGGTATCGGCCGTGCCGCAACCGCAGACACCCGGGGCGATCTTGTTGGGATCGTTGGGGCAGCCGTCGTTGCAGTCGGCGGTGCCGTCGCTGTCGGAATCCGTGTCGGCCGTGCCGCAGCCGCACTGGCCGGGAGCCACCTTGTTGGGGTCGTTGGGGCAGCCGTCGGTGTTGCTGGCCACATAGCCGGCGGGTACGATGCAGGCGTAGCCGGCGAGCGGGGCGTTGGGGTCGCCCACGCCGTCACCGTCCGTGTCGGCATAGTAGGTGGTGGGCACATCGGCCGTGCCGCAGCCGCAGACGCCCGGGGCGATCTTGTCGGGATCGTTGGGGCAGCCGTCGTTGCAATCGGCGGTACCGTCACCGTCCGTATCCGTATCGGCCGTGCCGCAGCCGCAGATGCCCGGGGCGATCTTGTTGGGATCATTGGGGCAGCCGTCGTTGCAGTCGGCGGTGCCGTCACCGTCGGAGTCGGTATCGGCCGTGCCGCAGCCGCAGACGCCCGGGGCCACCTTGTTGGGGTCGTTGGGGCAGCCGTCGGTGTTGCTGGTCACATAGCCGGCGGGCACGGTGCAGGTGAAGCCGGCGAGCGTCGCATTGGGGTCGCCCACGCCATCACCGTCAGCATCGGCATAATAGGTGGTGGGCACATCGGCCGTGCCGCAGCCGCAAGCGCCGGGAGCCACCTTGTTGGGGTCATTGGGGCAGCCGTCGGTGTTGCTGGCCACGTAGCCGGCAGGCACGGTGCAGGTGAAGCCGGCCAGGGGAGCGCTGGGGTCGCCGGCGCCATCACCGTCCGTGTCGGCATAATAGGTGGTGGATACATCGGCCGTGCCGCAACCGCAGGCACCCGGGGCGGTCTTGTTGGGGTCGGCGGGGCAGAGGTCCGTACTGTTGGCCACGTAGCCGACAGGCTGGGCGCAGGCCAGTTGGCTCACGGCCGGATCGCCGGCGCCATCACCGTCCGCGTCGGCATACCAGGTGGTCGCGGTGTTCTCCGTCACGGTCACCGTGGCCGTGGCGTTCGCACAAGGCGCCGTGCCGTTCACTTGGTAGGTGTAGACGC
>JAFDZF010000112.1 GCA_018267055.1 Bacteroidota bacterium | reverse complement strand
GCCGGCCACGTGCTGCTGACCCCGGAGCTCGGGGCCTGGCTGCGGACCCAGGACCTGGCCTGAGCACCGGCGGACAAGGGCATCGCGCCTCCCCGGATGCGCTCCGGGCTTGACCCGGAGCCGCGCAGGGCCCCAACGAAAAAGGGGCCCGAAGGCCCCTCTTGGACGTGCAGGGAAGTCCCCTTACTTCTTGCCGATCTTCTCGTCGCTCACCGTGAGCTTCTTGCGGCCCTGGCGGCGGCGGCTGGCCAGTACGGCACGGCCGGCGGCGGTGCTCATGCGCTCGCGGAAACCATGCTTGTTCACACGCTTGCGTTTGCTGGGCTGGTAGGTACGCTTCATCGCCGTTCGGTATTCGTAAGGGAGCGCAAAAGTAGACCTTTTGGCCGTTCGGACAAATCCGCCCGCCGGCAGCCTCCCGGACGGCCTTACGGCCCTAGCGGGGCGCGAACCGCAGGCGCTCGGTGCCGTAGGCCCGCACCCGCCCCTCCCCGTCCTCCACGAGCAGCCGCCCCTCTTCGTCCACGTCCATCGGCCGGCCGGTGAACGGCTCCCCGTCCAGCAGAAGCTCCGCGAAGCGCCCGCGGGACCACAAAAGGTCCGCGTAGGCCTGCCCCACGACCGGATCCTCGGCCTCCACGCGCTGCCACCAGGCCTCCAGGCGGTCGCACAGGGCCTCCAGCACGGCGCGGCGGTCGTGCTCCCGCCCGGTCTCCAGCCGTAGGCTGGTGGCTTGGATGTCGGCCTCCAGGTCGGTGTTGTTCACGTTGAGCCCGATGCCCACCACGCAGCTCTGCACCAAGGTGCCCACCACCTCGTTCTTGATGAGGATGCCCGAGATCTTGCGGCGGTCCACCAGCACATCATTGGGCCACTTGATGCGCACGGGCCCGACGTCGAGGCCCGCCTGGCGGAACGCATCGGCCACCACGTCATGCACGGCCAGCGCCGCCATCTTCGCCAGCACGGCCTGTCCCGCCACGCGCATGCGCTGGGGCATCAGCACCACGCTGGCCGTGAGGTCCAGCCCGCCGCCCGAGCGCCACACCCGCCCGCGCTGCCCGCGCCCCGCCGTCTGCTCATGGGCCAGGATGACAGCCCCGTGGCGCAATTTTCGCAGCGCGAGCTGTTCGGCAGCGTACTTGTTGGTGCTGTCGACCGAAGCGAGCTCGATGAACTGTTGGCCGATGTTGCGTGGCGCCATGTCGTCCCGCACAAAGATGGCACCGGACCCAGCGGTGCTTACACCTTACCTTTGAACGACCCAAGATAGACCGGATGAAGAAAGCCCAAGGCCCAGCACCCTCCAGCCATCTGGTGGATGCCGTCGTCCAAGGCATCCAGGAAGTGAAAGGCAAGGACATCGTCCACCTGGACCTGCGCGCCGTCCCGAACACCGTCTGCGACCATTTCGTCATCTGCCATGGGGATTCCGACACCCAGGTGGAGGCCATCGCCCGGAGCGCCGAGCGTTTCGCCCTCGAGCGCGCCCAGGAGAAGCCCTGGCACACCGAGGGGCAGGACGGTGCCGGCTGGATCCTGCTCGACTTCGTGGACGTGGTGGTGCACGTGTTCCACAAGGAGCGCCGCGCCTATTATGGACTGGAACATCTGTGGGCCGACGCCATCCGCAATACCTACGACAACGTAGCCTGACCGAACGACTGTGGAGAACAACGAGAAGAACCGGAACGAACGTGGCGATCGGCCCAAGCGATCGTTCAATTTCTATTGGATATACGGCGTCATCGTCGTGCTCATCCTCGGCATGGGCCTCTTCAACTTCAGCGGGGGCCTGGTGCGCATCGACATCTCGGACTACGACCGCTTCCTGAAGGCGGGCGACGTGCAGCGCATCGCCATCGTGAGCAACGAATCGGTGCAGGTGACGATCAAGAAGGACAGCCTGAAGAAGGAGGTGCACCAGAAGAAGCTCTCGGGCAACGTGAGCGCCTCGGACACCGGCCCGCAGTACACCTTCTACATCGGCAACGCGCCCCAGATGCAGCAGCAGCTGGTGGAAGAGGCGCGCCAGCACGACGTGGACGTGCGCATCGACCCGCAGAACGACATGGGCAAGGAGATCCTGCAGTGGGTCATGTTCATCGGCGTGGTGGTGCTGGTGTGGGTGTTCATGATGCGCCGCATCGGCGGGCCCAGCGGCCCCGGCGGACAGATCTTCAACATCGGCAAGAGCCGCGCGCAGGTGTTCGAGGGCGGCAAGAGCACCAACATCACCTTCAACGACGTGGCCGGCCTCGATGAGGCGAAGGAGGAGCTGCAGGAGATCGTGGATTTCCTGAAGAACCCGAAGAAGTACACCGACCTGGGCGCCAAGATCCCCAAGGGCGCGCTGCTGGTGGGCCCCCCGGGCACCGGCAAGACGCTCCTCGCGAAGGCCGTGGCCGGCGAGGCGCAGGTGCCGTTCTTCTCGCTCAGCGGGTCGGACTTCGTGGAGATGTTCGTGGGCGTGGGCGCCAGCCGCGTACGCGACCTCTTCAAGCAGGCCAAGGAGAAGGCCCCGAGCATCATCTTCATCGACGAGATCGACGCCATCGGCCGCGCCCGCGGCCGCAGCATCAGCATGGGCGCCAATGATGAGCGCGAGAACACGCTGAACCAGCTGCTCACCGAGATGGACGGCTTCGGCACCAACAGCGGGGTGATCCTGCTCGGCGCCACCAACCGCGCCGACGTGCTGGACCGCGCCCTGATGCGCCCCGGCCGCTTCGACCGGCAGATCTTCGTGGACATGCCCGACCTCAACGAGCGCGTGGCCATCTTCAAGGTGCACCTCAAGCCGCTGAAGCTGGACATCGCCGTGGACGTGGAGTTCCTCGCGCGCCAGACCCCGGGGTTCAGCGGCGCCGACATCGCCAACATCTGCAACGAGGCCGCCCTCATCGCCGCGCGCAAGAAGAAGCAGTCCGTGGACAAGCAGGACTTCCTGGACGCCGTGGACCGCGTGATCGGCGGGCTGGAGAAGAAGAACAAGATCATCACCCTGGAGGAGAAGCGCGCCATCGCCTACCACGAGGCCGGCCACGCCACCGTGAGCTGGCTGGTGGAGCACGCCTCGCCCCTGGTGAAGGTGACCATCGTGCCCCGCGGCCGCTCGCTCGGCGCCGCCTGGTACCTGCCCGATGAGCGCCACCTGACCACCACCGAACAGATGCTCGACGAGATCTGCGCCGCCCTGGGCGGACGCGCCGCCGAGGACATCATGTACGGCAAGGTGAGCACCGGCGCCCTCAGCGACCTGGAGAAGGTGACCAAGCAGGCCTACGCCATGGTCACTGTCTACGGCCTCAACAAGAAGGTGGGCAACATCAGCTTCTACGACAGCAGCGGCCAGACCGAGTACGCCTTCAGCAAACCCTACAGCGAGCGCACCGCCCAGACGATCGACGAGGAGGTGAGCGGCATCGTGGAAGGCCAGTACGCCCGCGCCAAGCGCATCCTCACGGAGAACAAGGACAAGCTGACCGCCCTGGCCACGCAGCTGCTGGAGAAGGAGGTCATCTTCAAGGAGGACCTGGAGAAGATCTTCGGCGAGCGTCCGTTCACCAAGGAGGAAGCCCCGATCAATGGGGCCCGCACCAACGGCAACGGCGCGCCCTCCACCGGCGAACCCTCGGGCACCAGCACCGAAGGCAGCACCACCTCCATCGCCTAACACGGCGCCTCCGTGAGCGAGTTCGTCCAGCGCGCCCTCACCGGAGCCGTGTACGTGGCCCTCACCCTGGGCGCCGCCTATGCGGGCCAGTTGACCACGCTGCTGCTCTTCCTGCCGGTATGCGTCCTCGCCGCACGCGAGCTGCACCGGCTGTACTGGGCCGACGGCGGCCCCGCCGTGGAGCGCACGATGGCGCTGGCGGCCCTGTTCTACCTGGCCGTGGGCCTGTCGGCCATCGACCCGCGCATAGGGCCCTGGGCGGTGGCGGGCACGGCCGCCCTGCTGGTGGGCTGGACGGCCCTGGCCGCGCTGAAGAACCCGGCCACGCCCGCGCAGGAGCTGGGCAGCGGCCTGCTGGCCCTGGGCTACATCGCCCTGCCCTTCGGGACCATCACGCACCTGCTCGACGACGGCCCGCACCGCTTCGTGGGCTTCATGCTGCTGCTGTGGACCAACGACACCGGCGCCTACCTCGTGGGCCGCGCCATCGGGCGCACCCCCCTGATGCCGGCCGTGAGCCCCAAGAAGACCGTGGAGGGCCTGCTCGGCGGCATCGCGCTCACGGTGCTGGTGACGGTGGGGCTGGCGCGGTACTGGAGCGAGCTCACCCTGCTGCAATGGATCGCGTGCGCGGTGGTGGTGGCCGTGCTATCGACCCTCGGCGACCTGCTGGAATCGGCGTTCAAGCGTGCGGCGGGCGTGAAGGACGCCGGGCACATCCTCCCCGGCCACGGCGGCATCCTCGACCGGTTCGACGGTTTCCTGCTGGCCGCACCGGCCATGCTGGTGTGCATCCGCCTGCTCGCCTAATCCCGGCCCCGCGCACGGAGGGCCCGTCTATCTTTGGCCGCTTCCACACCCCATGCGTCTGCACCGCGAAGGCACACCCACCATCCTGCTCATCCTGGCCCTCACCGGCTTCGCCCTTTTCGCGGCCTGGAGCTGGGCGCCCGCCTGGCTGGCCTGGGTGGTGACGGTGGCCATGCTGGCCGTCCTGGGCATCGTGCTCTGGTTCTTCCGGGTGCCCGCCCGCACGGTGACCGTGGATGACAACGCCGTGCTCTCACCCTGCGACGGCAAGGTGGTGGCGATCGAGGAGGTGCACGAGCCCGAGCACTTCCGCGATCAGCGCGTGCAGGTCTCCATCTTCATGAGCCCGCTGAACGTCCACATCAACTTCAACCCGATCGGCGGCACCACCACGTACTACAAGTACCACCCGGGCAAGTACCTGGTGGCCTGGCACCCCAAGAGCAGCACGGAGAACGAGCGCAGCACGGTGGTGGTGGAGCATCCGCGCCACGGGGAGGTGCTCTTCCGCCAGATCGCCGGGGCGCTGGCGCGGCGCATCGTGACCTACAGCCGCGAAGGCCGGCCGGCCGCGCAGGGCGCGGAGTTCGGCTTCATCAAGTTCGGCTCGCGCGTGGACGTGTTCCTGCCCAAGGGCGCCCGCATCGCCGTGCGGATCGGCGACCGTGTCCAAGGCTCCACCAGCGTGATCGCCCGCTTTGAACCCTGACCCCATGCGCACCTTCCTCCACCTGCTCCTGGCCACCGCGCTCCTCACCTCCTGCACGGGCACGCCGGAACCCGCCCCCGCCCCGCCCGCACCCGCACCGGGAACGGACACCACGCGGACCGTGCGGCTCACCCCCCTCTCCGCCACCGGCCTCCGGTTCGACGGCGTGTACCACACGAACTCGAGCAACCTGCACTACTACATGCGCTTCTTCGAGCGCGGCAACGTGGCGCTCGTCGCGGGCCATCAGTCGCCCACGGACACAATCCACCTCGCCGCCCTGCTCACCGAGAACGTGCAGAGCGGATGGAACAACGTCCACAACGTGCCCGTGACGCTGCGCAACGACAGCATCCTTTTCCAGACGATGTCCGTGAACGGCGCCATCACCTATGCCGGCAAGCTGGACGGTGACACCGTGCGCTTCCTCAAGGCCAGCCGCATCAATGGCAAGCGGGCCATCGTGGCCTACGGCTTCGAGCCGGACGGGACTTCAAAGTAGGATCGGGCGCAGCTCGTCGAAGTGCGCGATGCCGTACGTGGCCTCCGGGTCGCGCGGGCCCTCCGGCGCGTAGTGCACCTGGTCGATGCCCACGGCCCGCGCACCGGCGATGTCGGCCTGCGCGTTGTCGCCGATCATCAGGCTCTCATGCACCTCGGCCTTCGCGGAACGCAGGGCGTGGTGGAAGATCGCCGCGGCGGGCTTGCGGGCACCGGCCTGCTCGCTGGTGAGCACCACGTCGAACAGGTGGTGGATGCGGCTGCTCGCCAGCTTCAGCCCCTGCACCTCGGCGAAGCCGTTGGTGATGAGGTGGATGCCGTAATGCGGCCGCAGGTCGGTGAGCAGTTCCATTGCGCCCGGGTTCAGCGCGGACCGCAGCGGCGACCGCCCGATGTAGGCATCGCCCAGCGCGCGCGCCAGCCGGTCGTCCTTCACGCCGAAATGCAGCAGGGTGTTCCGGAAGCGCAGCACGCGCAGCACCTCCTTGTCCAACCGGCCCGCCTCGTAGCGCTCCCACAGGCCTTCGTTCACCTCCTCGAACACCTCGATCAGCCCGTCGGCGGGGATGTCGCGTGCGGCCAGGTCCAGCTCCGCATGCAGCTCGTGCAGCACCGCACGCGAATTGGTGCGGAAGTCCCACAGCGTATGGTCGAGGTCGAAGAAGAGGTGCCGGTAGCGCTTCACAGGATGAACTTCCATCCGGCGCTGAGCACGAAGGACCAGATGACCACGGAGGAGAGCAGCAGCGGCAGCGTCCGCCGGTCGTGGCGGAAATACTTGGCCGCGAGCACGGACGTGACGGGGATGGAGAGCACCGGGGGCGCCAGCGCTGCCAGGCCCTTGATGCCGTACCCGCGCTTGATGCGCACGATCAGCCGGTTGGTGCGGGTGAACACCCGGTGCGGGGCACGCCCCCGGGCCTTGGCGCGGGCCACCCGGCGCAGGTGCCGCAGCCGGAACCATTCCATCACCTGGCCCCCCGCCTTGTAGAAGACCACGGTGCCGATACAGCCGCCCGCGGCCGTGAGCAGCACGGTCTCCAGGTAGGTGTTGCCGAACTTGTACGACACGATGGCGGAGAAGAGGAACTTCACCACTCCGGCGGCCATCACGGTGATGATCTCCAGCACTTCCATGTCACACCTTGCTGCCATAGGCCAGGTCCCCGGCGTCGCCGAGCCCCGGTACGATGTAGGCCTGTGCGGTCATCTCTTCATCAACGGCGCCGAGCCAGATGCGCGTATTCGCCGGGAGGTGGCTTTGCACGTATTCCAGGCCTTCGGCGCTCGCGATCACTGATACGACGTGCAGCGCCCGGGGTTTCCCCATGCGCAGCAGGGCCTTGTACACCAGCACCATGCTCTGGCCCGTGGCCAGCATGGGGTCGCTGATCACCAGCACCCGGTCGTCGATGGACGGGCTGCTCATGTACTCCACCGCGATGTCGAAGCCTTCCTCGCCCTTGCGGTGCTTGCGGTAGGCGCTCACGAAGGCGCTGTCGGCCCGATCGAAGTAGTTCAGCAGGCCCTGGTGCAGCGGCAGGCCCGCGCGCAGGATGGTGGCGAGCACCGGCTCGTCCTTCGGCAGGTGGGTGTGCGCCAGCCCCAGCGGGGAACGCACCTCGCGCTCCTCGTAGTCCAGGGTCCGGCTCAGTTCGTACGCCATCAGCTCGCCGATGCGTTCCAAGTTACGGCGGAAGCGCAGGGGGTCCTTTTGCACCTGCTCGTCGCGCAGCTCGGCGAGGAAGCGGTTGGCGACGGTGTTCTCACGGTTCAACTGCACCACCATGGGTCACGGTTTCATTCGTCCGATCAAGGGGGGAAGCCTGTTCACCAAAGCTCGCAAATAAACGGAGCGCACCGCACCGAAGCCTTCGTAGAAGCGCGCGAGCTGCGCATCGTTGCTGCCCGCCAGGTCGAGCACCAGGCCCTGCCCCGCATGGTCCGCGATCGTCCGGTCGATCAGGAGGTGCATCGCCCGCAGGTCCCGGCCCCGCTCCGAGGCCAGCCCCTTCAGGAAGGTCAATCGCCCCTTCCACCGCGTGAAAAAGGCGGCGGCCACCAGCGTCCGGCCCTCGTACACCCCGCATCCGAAGCCCGTGCCGTCGGCCTGCGCCGCCCGCAGGATCCGCCGCAAGGCTTCACGCCGCGGTGGATCGATGCCCCACCGCACGAACTGCTCCGAGCTTTCCAGGAAGGCGATCACCTCCTCCACCGGTACCCGCGCGGCATAGGTGGCACCGGCCTGCGCCGCTTTCTTCAGGCTGCGCTTGTGGTTGACGCTGTAGCCCGCGCGCAGCACCTCGATGGATGCATCGAGCGGCCGGACCAGGTTCACCTGTTCGCTCAGCTTCACCCGCGGGACGGACGCGTGCGCATCGCCCGTGCAGAGGTAGATGTCCGCATAGCGGAAACGGTCGGGCCAGGCCTGGAGGAAGCGCGTGGTATCCTGTGGCGAGGGTGAGGGCGTGAACGGGCCGAGCTGCTGGATGAGGAAGGGCTGGTAGGCGTAGCGGATGCCGAACTTCCTCCGCCAGGGGATCGCCAGCTGCGCCCCGGAGGCTTCATCGACCAAGGCGTCCCAGCCGGGCGAGGCGGCGTCGAGCGTCGCGCTCCGTCCGTACCACAAAGCATTGCCCGCAGCCTCCAGGCGCGCGTCCCAGGCGGCCTTGTCGATGGCGGTATGGGGCACATAGCGGATCATGCGCGGGCGTGCCGGACCACTTCCATCATCGCTTCGGGCCACCCCGCGAACGGGCCGTGGCCGCTGAGGAACCGATCGTGCCATACACTGACGAAGGTGCCTTGCACGGCGCGGACCTCATCGGACAGCCGCGCCATCGCCTGCGCCGCCACCGCCGCATCCAGGCCCGCATGGTCGCCCAGGGCGCTGTCCATCGCGGCGAACGGCCAGCACATCAGCGCGGTCTCCTCGTCGCGTTCCAGGTCGTACCACGGAAAGGGCGAGCAGGTGCCGCACCGGAAGCCCACGCGGTCGCTGAACCCCAGGCTGTGCTCTTCGTGGATGCCCTGATCGGCGAGGGCCCGGAACGTATCCGGCATGCGCCACCGCAGGAAATGCTGGCGCGAACAGCCCACGCTCCGGTCGACGATGCCGGCCAATGCCTCCCGCTCCGCCGCGATCAGCGCCGGGTCCTCGCTGCTGCTGAACGACGGGTGCACCCCGGCCTCCGCGTGGCGCGCCGTGGCACGCACCAGGTCGCGCACGGCGGGATGGCGCATGTCCGCGCCGTGGTCGTACACCCCTCCACCGCGCATGAGGAAGAAGGCGATCGCCCGGTCCACCCGGCCGTGCACCCGCTCCAGCACATGCGGAAGCGAGGCGTAGGGATCGCGCTGCGCGCCCGTTCGCACGCGCCAGCGCTCCCGTGCGGCGGAGAAACGGCCGCGCACCGCCTCCTTCACCGAGGCACCGATGGCGCGATGCAGGGGACGGCCCTGGTACTTCAGCGCATTGTCCACGTCCACCGTGAGCACGTGCCGATAGCGCCGCGCGGGGGCCGGCAGCGAGGGATAGCGGGCACGGAGGCCTTCCGCTAGTCCCAAAGCCCAGCGGTCCACCCAGGGTGTGCCTTCAAGCCCGCCGCGGACCAGGAAGAGCGCGTCCGCGGGGATACGGCCGTAACGGTCGCGCGCGGTGATCGCCCATTCCTCGACACCGCCGATCAGGAAGAACATGGCCGCCAGCACATCCTCCCCGACCGCCGTTGGGAACAAGGAAAGTGGCTCTCCGGTACGATGCGGCGACGGCCGCTGCACGTTCAAGCCCGTGGAACGCAGCCAGCCGCTATCGGGCAGGTGGAAGGCTCCATCCTCCGCGGCCGCGGCGTGGAGCAGCTTCGGGCCGGTGGCACTGCGGAACTCCTCGCGCGTCGCAACGAAGGTGACGGGCCACCCGAGCAGGCGCGCGAACAGGTGCCGCGCGATGTAGCGCGCACGCGGGGAAGGATGCTCAAGGTGTACGAGCAGCATGGGCCAGGCGCTCCTTGGCGGTGCGGACCCCCAACGTACGAAGGCCCGCTTTCAGTACATCGCGCAGCCACCACGACCAGCGGAACCGGTGCACGCTGGACGGCCCGCCCGCCCGCAGGTCCGCCGCGATCAGCGGATAGGCCTTCGCCAGGTCGATCACGATCCACTTCGTGCCGTCCACGATACCCCGCCGCAGCGCGCCGCCCCGTTCCAGCACCGTCTCCATCGGGGTGAAGTCCATGTGGTGCCCGGGCTTCTTCGCCTCGATGGTGAACGTGCGCTGCTCGGTGCGCCCGTCCAGGTCGGTATAGCGGAACGACAGCGTGCGCCGCACACGGTAGCGGACGCCTTCACGCTCCTCGACGAAATGGGCGAAGGTGAGCGCGTTGTTCACCGGCAGGTCCAACGTCACCAGCAGCCCGTGCTGGCGATGCAGGAAGGCGAAGGGTGAGCCCGGGCCGAAGCTTCCCGGCTCGCGGGACGCCATCAGCTCCGCACGTCCAGCACCCGCCACCGCGAACGAATGCAGCGGATGCGGCGTGCGGCCGAAGGCCGGATGGGCCAGGGCGGCGCTCCCGAGGGCGCCGCTGATCGGCGGGGTGCTCCGGCGATCGAAGGAAGCGCCGTCCGGCAGGTCGAAGGTGTAGGTGGGCACCAGCAAGGTGCCTGCGTCACCGATGGCGGTGCGGAACGCATCGAGCAGGCCGGCCGCATCGAACGGTCCTCCGGCGCGCCGCGCACGCCAGCCGAGACGCATCAGGTCGGCCATCAGCATCACCGTGGCGCCCTGCTGGACGCCCATCGCCGCGGGCCAGGTGGCGGGTCCCGGCATCAGCTCCGCGCGAGTTGGTGCAGCGATACCGTGAACCCCAGGGCGCGCCAGAACGCCAGGGCCGCCGGATTGCCCGCCACCACGGTCAGCTCCGTGCGCGCCACCTTGCG
>JAFDZF010000111.1 GCA_018267055.1 Bacteroidota bacterium | reverse complement strand
GCTACAGCGTGGCCATGGCGGCGCACACCGGCATCGGCACACTGCCCACGCTCTACTACGGCAATGCCGCGCAGAAGGCGAAGTACATCCCCAAGCTCGCCACCGGCGAATGGAAGGCCTGCTACTGCCTCACCGAGCCCGGCAGCGGCAGCGACGCGAACAGCGGCAAGACGAAGGCCGTGCTGACGCCCGATGGCAAGCACTACCTGCTGAACGGCCAGAAGATGTGGATCACCAACGGCGGCTTCGCCGACCTCTTCACCGTGTTCGCCAAGATCGACGATGACGAGAACCTCAGCGCCTTCATCGTGGAGAAGGGCTTCGGCGGCATCACGCTGAACCCCGAGGAGCACAAGATGGGCATCAAGGGCAGCAGCACGCGGCAGGTGTTCTTCAACGACTGCAAGGTGCCCGTGGAGAACCTGCTGAGCGAGCGGCAGAACGGCTTCAAGATCGCCGTGAACATCCTGAACATCGGCCGCATCAAGCTGGCCGGCGCGGCGCTGGGCGGGGCGAAGGAAGTGGTGAACGAGTCGATCCGGTACGCGAACGAGCGCATCCAGTTCGGCAAGCCGATCAGCGCGTTCGGCGCGATCCGCCAGAAGCTGGCCGACCAGGCGACCTACTGCTACGTGGTGGAGAGCGCCACCTACCGCTGCAGCCACGACATGGAGCAGGCGATCGAGGCGCTGAAGGCCGGCGGCGCCGACCATGCGAAGGCGCTGCTGAAGGGCGTGGAGCAGTACGCCGCCGAGGCCGCCATCCTGAAGGTGGCCGGCAGCGAATGCCTCGACTACGTGGCGGACGAGGGCGTGCAGATCTATGGGGGCATGGGCTACAGCGCTGAAAGCCCCGTGGAGCGCGCCTACCGCGACAGCCGCATCAACCGGATCTTCGAGGGGACCAACGAGATCAACCGCATGCTCATCGTGGACATGCTGCTGAAGCGCGCGATGAAGGGCCAGCTCGACCTGCTCGGGCCCGCCAAGGCGGTGGCCGATGAGCTGATGGGGATCCCCGAGATGCCCGAGCCCGACGACAGCCTGCTGGGCGACGAGAAGCGCATGGTGGCGAACTTCAAGAAGGCCGTGCTGATGGCCGCCGGCGGTGCAGCGCAGAAACTGGGGCTGGAGCTGGCGAAGCACCAGGAGACGCTGATGCACATCGCGGACATGGTGATCGACACCTACCTGGCGGAGAGCGTGCTGCTGCGCACGCTGAAGCTCGCGTCCCTGAAAGGCGCCGATGCCGTCGCGGAGCAGGTGGCCATGGCCCGCCTCTTCGTCCACGACGCGGCCGACCGCATCCACAAGAACGCCAAGGAGGCCGTGAACAACTTCGCCGACGGCGATGAGCGCCAGGCCATGCTGATGGGCGCGAAGCGCTTCAGCAAGAACACGCCGCTCAACACGGCCGAGCTGCGGAGGACGATCGCGAAGAAGATGATCGCCGAAGGGAAGTACTGTTACTGACCCGGTGCGCGGCCGTCCCCGCACAGCGCCGGGGCGATGGACGCCGCCTGCCTTCCGTTCTTCAGGGCGATCCCGCGAGGAAGGACGAGACCAGGTCCAGGGTGATGCCGGGCGCCTCCCGGTGCGGCGTGTGCGCGGCGCCGGGGACCATGTACTTCCGCGCCTCGCCCTGGACGGCCTGCACGATCGCATCCACCTGCGCCTCGGTGCCGAAGGCATCGTCCACGCCCTGCAGCACGAGCACGGGACAGCATACGGCCGCGATATCGGCCGTGATGTCCCACGCCCGGAAGAAGGGCGCCTGCCAGGTCACCGTCCACGCGCGGAACAGGGCCTCGGTGCGGTCTCCGTGATGCCGCAGCAGGCGCTCCCGCAGATCGCCGCCCGCATAGTCGCGCTCGGCCGCGCGGATGCCCGCCAGGGTGATCCCTTCCACGAACACGTGCGCCCCCTCGGTGATCACCGCCGCGATGCGGCCCGGATGCCGGGCCGCGGCCAGCAAGGCGATGGTGCCGCCATCGCTGTGCCCGAACAGGATGGCTTTCGCGAGGCCCAGGCGATCGAGCAGGACCACCAGCGCATCGGCTTCCCGGTGCATGTAATCGCGGTCGCGCGGCGGGCCGGTGAACGGCGAGGAACGTCCATAGCCCTGGCGATCGTAAACGATCACCTCCCGACCCGTGGCCGCACCGAGCCGTTCCGGCAGATCGCGCCACGTGGTGATCGCGCCGAGCGAATCATGCAGGAACACGACGGGCGTCCGCTCCCCTTCCGCCTGCGCACAGGGGATCCGGCGAACGGCGATCTGCACACCGCCCATCGGCACCAGCATCGGATCATCGGTCATCGCGGGTCGCAGGGGATCGGTCAGGCGTTGGAAGCGCGAAGGTCGGGGAACGGGCGCTTCGCGGGGCCGTGGCGATGTAGCTTCGGGCATGCGCCGCCTTCTCCCCGCGCTGCTGACGATCGGCCTGGAAGCCGATGCCCAATGGGTGACGCTTCCCGACTTCCCGGGCACGGCGCGCGATGATGCGTCGGCCTTCGCCATCGGGACCGACATCCACGTGGGCACCGGCATGGAGATCGGCTGGGGCCTGACCACCGACTGGTACTGCTTCAATACACTGGACGAGACCTGGCGGCCCATCGCTTCGCTTCCCGCCACAGGCCGGCAATACGGCACGGCCTTCACCATCGATGGCATCGGCTACCTCTTCGGCGGCGTGGACGCAGGCGGCTGGCTGGACGAGCTCTGGGCGTATGATCCGATCGCGGACGCCTGGACACAGAAAGCTTCGCTGCCTGCACCCGGACGCTCAGGCAGTGCCGCGTTCACCTTGGGCGGCTTCGGCTATGTGGCCACCGGCCGCACCGGCCCGGACCAGGCCGTGACCCAGGAGCTGTGGCGCTACGACCCCGCCACGGACAGCTGGCTGCAACGCACCTCCCTCCCCGGGACCGCACGGCTGCTGGCGTCCGCGTTCGCGTTGGATGACCAGGGCCATATCGTGGGCGGACAGAACTGGGCGGGCACGGCCCTGAACGATGGCTGGCGGTACGATCCCGTGACGGACGCCTGGAGCCCGATCGCCACGTGCCTGGATGCGCGCTATGGCGGCGACGGGTTCAGCGTGGCGGGGCAAGGCTTCGTGGTGGGCGGGGTCTGGAGCCCCAACGTCATCCCCGCCAACACGCTCCTCTACGATGCGGGATCGGACACGTGGTCCTATGGCCCCTTTCTCAACGGCGTCACCGTACGCAAGGGCGGCGCCGGGGCCGTGGTGGGCAGCTCGGTGTACTACGGCACGGGCATCTCCGGCGACCTGCGCCTGAAGGACTGGGTGCGGACCGACTTTCCCAGCGCGATCGCGGAGGCGTCCGGCACCGGCCTGCCCCGCGTATTCCCGAACCCGGCGGCGGATGTCCTCCACCTCACCGGGACCGATGCATCGCAGGTGCGCGACGCCCGCATCATGGATATGCAAGGCCGCATCGTTCGTCCGCTCGCGGCGGAGCAATTGGCGCGGCCCATCCCCTTGGCGGGATGTGCTTCAGGAAGCTTGCTGCTGGTCGTCCGGACCGAGGCCGGTCCGCTGCGCCTGCCCTTCATCCACGCAGGCGAATAAGGCGACGCTTACTGGACCACCAGGCGCGAAGTGCCGACGCCCGTGGCCGTCTTCACGCGGACGACGTAGGTGCCCGAGGGCAGGTCGCCCACCTGGAGGATCTCCGCGAGGATGCCGAGGCCCCGGCGCATGATCACTTCCCGCGCGTCGAGGTCGAACAAGCGCACATCGAGCAGCGGGGCGCCGCCAGCGTTGATCACCACCTGGTCGCAAGCGGGATCGGGGTACACGTGCAGGCGCACCGGCAGGGCTTCAACGCCCACGACACCGGCATCGCTGCGGGGGATCTCCGTCGGGCGGACGGCATCGCGATCGGTCGCCGCCTCCGCGACCAGGTCCGTACGGCTTTGCGCGAAGGCCCCCAGCGTGAGCAGGGAAGCCAGGAAGAGAACGCTGGATCGTTGCATGGTGGTCGTTCGAGGCCGGTTGATACGCAGGCCTGTGCCGAAGGGATACACCGAACAGCGGTCCGGCCGGTACCTTTCGGCATGTATGCCATCGATCCCGCCCTGGAGGTGTATGCGGAGCGCCACAGCGGCCCCGAGCCCGCCTACCTGAAGGAACTGCAGGCCGAGACACTGGCGCGTGTGCCTTCGCCGGAGATGCTGAGCGGCCACCTCCAAGGCCGTTTCCTTTCCCTCCTCAGCCACCTCGTGCGCCCGCGCGTCGCGGTGGAGATCGGCACCTACACCGGCTACAGCGCGCTCTGCCTGGCGGAAGGGCTGGCCCCTGGCGGCATGCTGCACACCATCGACATCGATCCGCACCTGCCCGAGCTGGTGCACCGCTACATCACCAAGGCCGGCATGCAGGACCGCATCACCACGCACCACCGACCGGCGCTGGAGGTCATCCCCACCCTGCCGATCCCGTTCGACCTGGTCTTCATCGATGCGGACAAGCAGAACTACCCGAACTACCTCGCGGCGGTGGTCGATCGGGTACGCCCGGGCGGCCTGATCATCACGGACAACGTGCTGTGGAGCGGCAAGGTGCTGCAGCCCTCCGCCGGGCAGGACGAGGCCACGCGGGCGATCGCCGCCTTCAATGCGCGCGTGAACGACGATCCGCACCTGGCCCCGGTGCTCGTTCCCCTGCGGGACGGCCTGATGGTGGTGCGGCGGACCTGATGGGAGGCCGGCGGCGAGCGACCCACCCGCCTATCTTGCGCATCGCCCGATGATCGACCTCCGCAGCGATACCGTCACCCGGCCCACGCCCGCCATGCGCGCCGCGATGGCGAAGGCCGATGTGGGCGACGACGTCTTCGGCGAGGATCCCACCGTGATCGCACTGGAGGAGCGCATGGCCGCCCTGTTCGGCCACGAGGCCGGCCTGTTCTGCGCCAGCGGCACGATGACCAACCAGATCGCGCTCAACGTGCACACACGCCCCGGCGACGAGGTGATCTGCGATGAGGGCGCGCACATCTACCGGTACGAGGGCGGCGGCCTGATGGCCAACAGCGGATGCAGCGTGAAGTTCGTGCCGGCCGATCGCGGCCGCTTCACCGCCGCGCAGGCGGAGGAGGCCATCGGCAATGCCGCTGATGTGCACCAGGCCCGCACCCGCGTGGTGAGCATCGAGAACACCAGCAACCGCGGTGGGGGCAGCGTGTGGGACCTGGACCAGGTGCAGGGGATCCGCAACGTCTGCGACCGGCATGGCCTGGCGCTGCATATGGACGGTGCGCGCCTCTTCAACGCCATGGCCGTGGACGGTCGCACGCCCCTGGACTGGGGCCGCCCGTTCGATTCCATCTCCATCTGCCTGAGCAAGGGGCTGGGTGCACCGGTCGGCTCCGTGCTCGTGGGCCCGAAGGACTTCATCGGCCTGGCGCGCCGCGTGCGCAAGCGCTTCGGCGGCGGCATGCGCCAGGCGGGCATCCTCGCCGCGGCCGGCCTCCACGCGCTGGACCACCATGTGGCGCGGCTGGCCGATGACCACGCCCGCGCGAAGCGCCTGGAGGAAGCCCTGCTCACCCTGCCCTACGTCGCGGGGGTGATGCCCGTGCGGACCAACATCGTCATCCTCACGCTGGCCGCCGACCGGCCCGTGGACGCCTTCCTGGAGGCCTTGCGCGAACGGGGCATCCTGGCGGTACGCTTCGGACCGCGCATGGTGCGCATGGTGACCCACCTCGACGTGGACGATGCGGCCATCGCCACGGTGATCGACACACTCGGCCTGCTGGCCAGGCACGGATGAAGCGCGAGCGGGTCTCCGGACGGTCGATCATGGTGGCCATCGCGCTGCTGATCCTGGCCGCCATGGCCCTGGTGGTGCATGGGCTGATGCGCACCAATGAGCATACCATCGGGCTCGGCACCCTCACGCTGGACCGCGTGATGGACGCCCAGCGCACCCGCCTGGAAACGGTGCTGGGCATCTTCGAGGCCGATCTGGAGCAGGAGGCCGCCTATGTGCGCGAGCACGACACGCTGCCGGACGAGGAGCTGGTCGCGCGGTGGCGCCCGCTGATGATCGCGGACCCGTCGATCAATTGCATCAGCCTGGCGGACGAGCGCGGCAACGAGCGATCGCTCTGCGTGGACAATGGGCGCTGGTCCTTCGGCACCACGGTGTCCCGCTCGCAGAAAGGCCCGCCGGCCGTGACGGACCTCAACGGCGCGCCGGGCCATCCGCCCATCACGCACATCGCCGACACGCTCAGCGATCCGCGGGAGGAAGTGTGGTTCAGCCAGGCCCTGGAAGGCCGGCACGGCGATCCTGTCTGGTCCAGCGGGCCCGACAGCGCGCTCGCGGGGGCCCGGATGCACGTCTCGCTCCTGGTCCGCGGGCGCACCTCCACCGATGCCTACCACATCCTTCGCCTCACGGTATCGAGCGAGCGGATGATGAAGGGGCTCTCCACCTCCACGCCCGCCTATTCCTCGATGCCCCTGTCGGCTGCGGGACGGCCGTACATCGTGCTCGACACTTCGGCCATGGGCCGCGCCTGGCAAGTGGCCCTGCGTACGTGGGGGCAGCGCCGCCGGACGCACACTGCCTTCACGTTCACATCGGGCGGATCGCACTACATCGGCCAGGTCGTGCCTTATGGGCTGAAGGGTGCCGCGCTGGCCGTGGGCACGCTCATCGAACTGGGCCCCTTCGAGCGGTGGACCGATGGGGAGCGCCGGGTGCTGGTGATCGGCGGCGGCCTGCTCGTGCTGCTCGCGTTCCTGCTCCTGTGGGCCTATGTCCGCGCGCGCCGCCGCGATGCGCGTGTCCGCAAGCAGGAGAAGTACTCGCGCACCCAGGAGCGCAAGCTGGCCAAGGCCCTCGGCGAGCGCGAGATCCTGGACCGCGAGGTGCACCACCGCGTGAAGAACAACCTCCAGGTGGTGAGCAGCCTGCTCAACCTCCAGATGCAGCGCATCACCGATGCCAATGCCCGAAGCGAGTTCGTGCGCGGCAAGCGCCGCATCGACTCCATGGCGCTGGTGCACCACAAGCTCTACCGGCAGTACGACCTGCGGGCGATCGACCTCAATGTCCTCCTCACGGACCTCGCCCAGGCGACCTCCGCCATGTACGAGCCCCAGAGCCGGTCGGTCAGCTATTCGGTGGACACCGCCGGGATCCGTGGCGATGCCGATACGAGCATCCAGCTGGGCATGATCCTGTGCGAGCTGCTGGCCAACTGCTACCAGCATGCCTTCCCCTATGCCACCGGCGGGCACATCGAGATCGGCCTGCGGCAGGTGGAGAGCGACCTGTACCGGCTGTCGGTGAAGGACAACGGCCGCGGCCTCGATGCATCGATGGCGCGCGTCGAGCAGCTGGGCCTGGAGATCGTGGAAGCGCTGGCCGAACAGCTGGACGGGAGCATGAGCGCCCGCAACGCCGAAGGCACGGTGGTGGACGTGCTCTTCCGCATGCAGCGTATACCCTAGCGGCGGATCACCGCAGCCATTCGATCTCCACGCGGCGCTCGTTCGGGTCGCGCCCGGCGCTCTTGCTGTCGCCGTAGTAGTTCACCAGCAGGCGGTCCGCCGCGATGCCGCGATGCAGGAGGTAGTCCCGCACGGCTTTCGCACGCGCCTCGCTCAGCGCAAGGTTCGCCGAGGGATCGCCCGAGCGGTCGGTGAACCCGGTGATGAGCACGCGGTCCTGCGGCGCCCGGGCCAGCTGCTCGAAGACCTCGTTGAGCACCATGCGGTACTCGGCGTCCACGTCGGTGGAGCCTTTCGGGAAGCGCACGACGATGTTGCGCCCGGTGAGGGCGCTCAGGTCGGCGATGGGGTTCTCGGTGCTGCTCCGCCCCGCCTTGAGGGCGCCCACTTCCGCGTCCAAGGCGTCCATGCGCTCCTCCACACCCTCGATGCGGTCGCGCAGGGCCCACAGCTCCTTGCGCTGGTCCAGCTTGTCGATGCGCTGGTTGATCCCGTCCAGCTCGGCCTTCAGCCAGCGGTCCCGCTTGCGCAGCTTCGGCTCCGGCCCCGCCTTGGCCGCTTCCACGCGCGCCTTCGCCGCCAGGTTCAGCATCAGCTGATCGGTGAGCTGCGCATCGGCCGCCACCAGCTGGGTATCGCCCACGGTAAGGTCGAGCGCGCACAGGAAGTTCTGGTCGTCGAACACGGTGCGGCACACCGTGGGCACCTCCACCGTGCGTCCGGGATCGCTATGCGTGCCGTCCGTGGGGCCCAGCACGTCGACGCCCGAGAGCGGCAGCAGGTCCGCGCGCAGCTGGCGCTCGAGCTCCTGGCGCTGGGTGCGCACATAGTAGTAGATGGCGAGGTACTTGTCCTGGTCGTCGCCGCCGTCCACCCCGAAGCGGGCCTTGCTCCAATCGATGCGCGACACGCGCCCCAGCTGCTGCCGGGTGGCCTCGGACAGGTTCACGGCCGTCCCGCCCAATGCGTCGGCGGCTTTCGCGATCATCCCGTCGATCTCCGTGGTCATGCGCTCCACGGGCACGTCCGTGCGCACGCCCTGCTTTTCGAAGTGCACGCGCTGGTCCAGGTACTGCTCGATGCCGGCGAGCATCAGCTGGTCCAGGGTCAGCCGGGCGTTCCCGCCGGGCGCATCGGGCATCCACCGCACCGGCCGCTGGAGGTCGAAGGACGGCGTGCCGCCCTCGTTCATCCGCCACGTGGCTTGCAGTGCCGGCGCGGCCTGCGTGGTATCGCCCTGGAACGCGCGCACCAGCACGCTGCCCGCCGATCCCTCCACCTGCAAGGCCACCTGGTCCTGCGCGATACCCACGGACACGGCAGCGCCGATGAGCGCCGCGGCCAGCGGGCAACGAAGATGGTGGACACGCACGACGGAGCGAACTTAGGGTACCCCGCTACGCAGCGCCAGTCCCTTCGCGGCCGAAGTTTGAACCGGGTTTCAACGATCGGCCGCCGTCACGCGCACCGCGGACGTGAACTGCGTGAACCAGCGGTAGGCCTCCTCCCGGAAGGCGAAGACGCGGAAGGGGAACGTGGGCTTGTGGAAGCGCACGAAGAACTCGCCCTGGATGCGGTCGGGCAGGTCATCGGCCACGAAGGCCACCGGCCGGGCATCGCTCTGGCAGACCCGCGTGAGGAAGGCGCGGGCCTCGGGGCTCATCCGCACCAGCGCCTGCTGCTCCACCAGCACCGGCTGCCCCCCGATGGGGTCCATCGCCCGCATGTGCCGCAGGATGTCCTTCATGGTCCAGGGGCCGATGGGCTCCGCGTTGCCGAGCACGAGGTGCAGCACGCCCGCCTCTTCCCAGATCACGAACGGACCGCTTGGTGGAACGGTGGTCTCCGGAAGCACGGCGCAAGTTGATCCTGCGCCTGCCCCTCCGGCGGCCGGCCGCCGTCCATGTGTGAACAGGCCGCGGTGCACAACGGCCCTCAGCGCGTGCGCACCACCTCGGGCACCGCGGCGCCGGAAGCCGCATTGGGCAAGGCCATCCCGATGATCGCGCTCACGGTGGGGGCGATGTCGGTGATGGAGGTGCGCCGGAGCACCTCGCCCGGCACCACGCCCCGGCCGAAGAAGAGCACCGGCACGTGGGTGTCGTAGTTCCAGCCGCTCCCGTGCGTGGTGCCCTTGCCGTTGAGCCCGGGCTCGAACTCGAAGAAGCCGGGGCGCAGGATGTACAGCACGTCGCCGCACCGCTGGGGCATGGACCCGAGGGCCATCGCGCGGGCCGGGCCCGTGAGGCTCCGCCGTTCCCGCAGCTCGTCCGCCGTGAGGGCGGAGGCGATGTACGGGTGGGCCGCCAGGCGGCGCGCGACCTGCGTGGCGGCTTCGGCACCGGCCCGCTCCGTCAGATAGACCTGCCCGTCCTGGAGGGTGTCCACCCACGCGCCGCAGCCACCGTCCACCAGCCATTTCTTCAGCTCGTCCACCGGTACATAGCCCGCGCTGGCCTTGAGGTCGCGCAGGAAGGCCGGCACGTCGGAGGCGCCGTGGTCCGCCGTGAGGAACACCGTATAGGCCCCCACGCCCACCGCCTTGTCCAGGTGGGTGAGCAACCGGGCGATCTCCCCGTCCAGGCGGATGTACATGTCCTCCACCTCGATGGCGCGCGGCCCCACACGGTGGCCCAGCAGGTCCGGGCTGCTGTAGCTCACCGCGAGCAGGTCGGTCACCGCGTCCTGGCCCAAAGCCTCCCCGTCGATGGCGGCCAGGGCCATGTCGGTGGTGAGGGTGTTGCCCCACGGCGTGAGGCCGATCAGCTCCAGGCCGGCGCCCGCCTTGCGCAGCGAGTCCAGGTCCACCGGCAAGGTGGGGGATAGCCCGGGCACCAGCGGGATCTCGTACGGGTTGCTGTCGGGGAGCGGGGAGTGGTAGCGCTCACGCGGCAGCGCGGCCTCCCAGGTGCGGGCGAGGTATTGCTCCGGGAGGCGGCGGGCATTGAAGATGCCCACCCAGGCCGGCAGCTCCTTCATGTACCAGGAGCTGCTGACGAAGTTGCCTTCCTTCCCGCCAATGAACCAGTAGGCCGCATCGCCCATGCGCCCGATGGGCATGATGGCCGAACGGTCCTTGAGCGCGATGCCGACGGTGCGCGCGCGGCGGTCGGTGCGCAGCTCCAGCTCATCGGCCAGCGTGGTGGCGAGCAGCTGCGCCGGCGACCTGCGGGCCGATGCGGCGGACGTGCCCACGCCGCGCATCAGCGTGTCCTCCGCGCAGTACACGGTGCGGCGCAGGGCGCGGTCGTACCGGTCGTTCGCGACGATGCCGTGGTCCGCGGGCGTGGTGCCGGTGTAGATGCTGGCGTGGCCCGGCCCGGTGAAGGTGGGCACGTACTCGTAGTGCGCGTCGCGCTGGAAGGACCCTTCGCGCACGAGGCGCTTGAAGCCCTTCTCGCCGAAGTCGTCCCAGTACCGGTAGAGGTAGTCGGTGCGCATCTGGTCCACCACGATGCCCACCACGAGCTTCGGCGGCGCCGTCCACGCGGGCGCGGCCGGGGCCTGGGCGTGGAGGAGGGCGGCCGAGGCCAGGCCGGCGGCGGTGAACAGGGATCTCATACGGTGCGGGCGATCAGGAAGAACAGGCCGAGGCAGATGCCGACGTTGATGACGATGTTGGCGACGGCCATACCGATGAGGCCTTCGCGGATCAGCAGGAAGTTGTCGTAGCTGAAGGTGGAGAAGGTGCTGAAGCCGCCGCAGATCCCCACGCCGATGAAGGCCCGCCACAGCGACCGGTCGGCACCCGGCGCCCACTTGAACATGAGCCAGGCCAGCAGCGCCGTGCTCAGCACGTTCGCACCGAGCGTGGCCCAGGGGAAGGCGCCGCGCAGGTCCAGGGCGAGCACCAGGCGCGTAAGCCCGTAGCGCATCAGGCTGCCGATGCCGCCGCCGAGGAAGACCGCCACCCAGGGGTTCATGCGAAGCCGATGCGTTGGTGGATCCCGAGGAACAGCCGGAAGAAGAGCCCGCCGACGGCCATGCCGTACAGGGCGCCCACGATGACGTCACCCGGGTAGTGCGCGCCGAGGTAGATGCGGCTGTACGCGATGACCCCGGCCCAGCCGAAGAGCACGAGCACCGCCCACCAGGGCTTGCGCTGCAGCACCCCGGCCATGAAGGCGGCGATGGCGAAATGGTTCGCGGCGTGGGACGAGACGAAGCCGTAGAGGCCGCCGCACCGGTCGGTGTCCGCGAGGTGCACGAGGCCCTGCAGCTCGGGCGCATGGCAGGGACGCAGGCGCTGCACGGTGTCCTTGAACAGCAGCACGGAACCGGTGTCGCTGCACACGATCATCAGCGCCACCACCGGCAGCGACCACCACAACCCGCGCCAGCCCCAGCGCCACTTGATGGCCACGAGGAAGAGCGCGTACACCGGGAACCACGTCCGCATGTCGCTGATGTGGTGCATCCAGATGTCGGCGGTGGCATTGTGCGCGCCGTTGATGGCCAGGAAGGCGGTGCGGTCGGCGGCGAGTATGCGGTCCGCCCAGCTCATCACGCGTTGCCCGCCGGGATGGCCGGCGAGGGTTCATGGAGCTTCCGCCAGAGCAGGTCCTTCAGTTCGTTCAGGCCGATGTTCGCCACGGAGCTGATGAGCACCGTGTCGATGCCCTTCGGCAGCTCCTGGCGCACGGCCCGGGTGAGCTCCTCGTCCAGCAGGTCGCACTTGGTCACCGCGAGCACGCGGTCCTTGTGCAGCAGCTCGGGCGAATACTGCCGCAGCTCGTTCAGCAGCACCTCGTAGTCGCCCTGGATGTCGGCGCTGTCCGCGGGCACCATGAAGAGCAGCACGCTGTTGCGTTCGATGTGCCGCAGGAAGCGCAGGCCGAGGCCCTTCCCTTCATGCGCCCCCTCGATGATGCCGGGGATGTCGGCCATCACGAAGCTCCGGCCGTCGCGGTAGGGCACGATGCCCAGGTTGGGCACCAGCGTGGTGAAGGGGTAGTCGGCGATCTTCGGCTTGGCCGCGCTGATGCTGGCGAGCAGGGTGCTCTTGCCCGCGTTGGGGAAGCCCACCAGGCCCACGTCCGCGAGCACCTTCAGCTCGAGCGCGATCCACTTCTGCTGCCCCGGCTCGCCCGGCTGCGCGAAGCGCGGCGTCTGGAACGTGGCGCTGTGGAAGTGCTGGTTGCCCAATCCGCCGCGGCCGCCCTCCAGCAGGACCTTCTCCTCACCGTCCTCCGTGATCTCGAACAGGACCTCGCCGGTCTCGGCGTCCTTGGCCACGGTGCCGAGCGGCACTTCCACGATGGCGTCCTCCCCCATCCGGCCGGAGCATTGGTTGGCGCCTCCGCCCTCGCCGTCCTTGGCGATCACGTGCTTGGTGTAGCGCAGGTGGAGCAGGGTCCACAGCTGGCCGTTGCCGCGCAGGACCACGTGCCCGCCGCGGCCGCCATCACCGCCGTCGGGCCCGCCCTTGGGGACGTATTTCTCCCGCCGCAGGTGACGGCTACCTGCACCGCCCTTGCCGCTGCGGCATTCGATGCGGATATGATCGATGAAGTTGGTCATTCGCCCTCGTGCGGCTTTCCCTCTCGCGCAGGGCGCCGTCCGAGGGCAAAGATGGTGAACGGGCGCACTGGGCGCACGGAAGGTTCAGGCCGCGCGGTGATGCGCCCCGGCCAGCGGCGTCACTCCCCGATCGCCTGCACCAGCCGCCCGGTGATCTCCGCGATGGTGCCCACGCCGTCGATGCCCGTGTACTTGCCTTGTGCGCTGTAGTACTCCTTGAGCGGGGCCGTCTTCTGCTCGTACTCGCCGATCCGCTTGCGGATCACGGCCTCGTCCTGGTCGTCGGCACGCTGGCTCGTCTTGCCGCGGTTCAGGAGGCGCTTCACCAGCTCTTCTTCCGGTACCTCCAGCGCCAGCATGGCCGTGATGGGTTCGCTCTTGGAGTTGAGCATGCCGTCCAGCGCCTCGGCCTGTGCCTTGGTGCGGGGAAAGCCATCGAAGATGAAGCCGGCGGCGGCGTGATGGGCCTCGATCTTGTTGCGGATCATCGCGATCACGATGTCGTCGTTCACCAGATCACCGCGGCCGATGATCTCCTGCGCCTGGAGCCCCAGGGGGGATTCGGCCTTGATCTCCGCGCGCAGCAGGTCGCCCGTGCTCAGGTGCACCAGGCCGTAGCGCTCGATCAGGAACTGGCTCTGGGTGCCTTTGCCCGCACCGGGCGGGCCGAAAAGGACGATGTTCAGCTTCTTCTTCTTCATCCGATCAATTGACGATCCGGTAGATGCCCGGAAGATTGCGGCCCAGCCCATCATGGTCCAGGCCGGAGCCGACCACGAACGCATTGGGGATGCGCAGGGCGACGTGGTCGATGGGGATGTCCTTCTTGTAGGCCTCGGGCTTCAGCAGCAGGGCCGCGATGGCGATGCTCGCCGGGTGCTGGGGGCGCAGGGCCGACACGATGTGTTCGATGGTGTTGCCCGTGTCCACGATGTCCTCCAGCACCACGATGTCGCGCCCCTCCACGGGCTGGCTGAGGCCGATGAGCTGCGTGACCACGCCGGTGGAGGTGGTGCCGTGGTAGCTGGCCACCTTCACGAAGGTGATCTCGCAGGGGATGTCGAGCCGCTTCAGCAGCTCCGAAGCGAAGAAATAGGCGCCGTTGAGCACCCCCAGGAACAGGGGCGTGCGGCCCTTGTACCGCTGGGCGACCTCCTGTGCGATGCGGCTGATGGCCGCGGCCGTCTCCGCTTCGGTGATGTACGGCTCGAAGGTCTCGTCGTGCAGGATGACGCGGCTCATGGTGGGGGGCCGAAGTTAGCGATCGCCGCACAGCCCGCTCCCGCCGGGGCGCGGAGGCGATGCATATCGCATGGATCGCTATTTTAGGAACGATGCGTGCCACCAACGTCATCGCCCTGCTGGTCCTGATCCCCGGCCTCGCCCGGGCCGGCGGTGAGCACCTGCCCGTGGGCGCGCGCTTCGCCGGCATGGGCAACGCCGGCATCACCCTGGTGGACCTCTGGAGCGTGCGCCACAACCAGGCGGGGCTCGCCGGGCTGGAGCATCCGATGGCGGGCGCCTACTACCAGCAGCACTGGCTCGCGCCCGACCTCGCCCTGCAGGGGCTCGCCTTCGCGCTGCCGGTGGGCAAGGGCTGCTTCGCCGTGAACGGCCATTCCTTCGGCAGCACGCTCTATACCGAGCGGCAGTTCGGCTTCGCCTATGCGATGCGGCTGAACGAGGGCCTGCGCGTGGGCGTGCAGCTGGACTACCTGGACCTGCGGCTGGGCGAGGGCTATGGCTCCACCAGCACGGTCACCGCGGAGCTGGGCCTGCAGGCACGATTGACCGAGCGCCTTTGGATCGGCGCGCACCTCTACAACCCGAACCGCGCCACCCTCGGCGGGCCGTATGACGAGAAGGTCCCCACCGAGCTCCGCGCCGGCCTGGGCTATACGTTCAACGACCGCGTGACGATGACCGCCGAGGCCGCGAAGGACATCGACCGCGACGAGCGCTACCATATAGGCATCGAATACCGCCCCGCCGACGTGCTCTTCCTCCGTACCGGCGTGAGCACCGGTCCCGTGCAGGCGCATTTCGGCATGGGCCTCCGCATGGGACGGGTGGACCTCGACCTGGCCGTGGCCGTGCGCTCCCAGCTCGGCGCCACGCCGATGGTGAACTTGAACTACCGCTTCCGATGATCCGCCGGGGCGCATGCCTGCTGCTGCTCGGGGCGGCCGCTGACTGCACCCATGCCCAGCAGCAGGTGCCCCCGGAGCTGCGCGACCTCATCGAGCAGCGCATCGAGGCGGTGGCCGAGCTGCTCGGCGACGACAACGGCATGGACCTCACCGCGCTGAGCGATCTCTGGCTGGTCCGCCTCAACGACCCCATCGACCTCGGCCGTGCCGACGCGGAGGAGCTGGCCGCACTGTATCTGTTGAGCGACGCGCAGGTGGCCGCGATCCTGGCGCACCGGCAGCGCTTCGGCCCCTATCTGAGCGTGTACGAGCTGCAGACCATCGACGAGCTGGACCTGCGCACCCTGGAGCTCATCCGCCCCTTCGTCACGGTGCGCGCGTCGGACAACGCCACGCGCGCTTCGCTGAAGGAGATGCTGCGGAACGGCCGCCACGAGGTGCTGCTGCGCACGCAGATCAACATCGAGCAGCGCAAAGGCTTCCTCGGGGGCGGCGACCCGTTCGATGTGCCCTACGTCGACCCCGACGGTGATCCCCTGCCCGACATCGATGATGCGGACGTGCTCGACTCGCTGCGGCGCAGCGATCGGGCGTACCTCGGAAGCCCGTGGAAGATCTATGCGCGCTACCGCTTCCGCTACCGGCAGAACATCAGCTTCGGCATCACGGCGGAGAAGGACGAGGGCGAGCAGTTCTTCCGCGGCACGCAGCAGAACGGCTTCGACTTCTATTCCGCGCACCTCTTCCTGCGCAACGTGGGACCTGTGAAAGCGCTCGCGCTCGGCGATTACCAGGCGCAGTTCGGCCAGGGGCTGGTGTTCTGGAGCGGCCTCGCCTTCGCGAACAAGTCGGCGTACACCCTGAACGTGAAACGCACGGCGCCGGGGCTGATGCCCTATGCGAGCGTGAACGAGAACCGGTTCATGCGCGGGGCCGCGGCCACCCTCGGCATCACGCGCCACCTGGAGGCCACGGCCTTCTTCAGCCGCAAGCGGATCGACGGCACCGTGCCCGACCCCGATGCACCCGTGGCGGAGAACGTGGACCCGCAGGCCACCTTCAGCGCGTTCCTGGACGACGGCTACCACCGCACCTACCGCGAGCTGCAGAAGAAGGACGCGATCGACGAGCTGATCGTGGGCGGGCACCTGCGCTACAAGCGGCCCACCTGGAGCGTGGGCGCCACCGCCGCCCAGGTGCGCTTCGGCAGCACGCTGGTGCGCGACACGAAGCCGTACAACAGGTTCGAGTTCCAGGGGAAGGAGAACGCCACCTACGGCGTGGACTGGAACGTGCTGCACCGCAACCTCACCTGGTTCGGCGAGGGCGCCCGCAGCCGCAACGGCGGCATGGCCGGCCTTACCGGCGTGCTCATCGCCCTGGACAGGCGCCTGTCACTGGCGCTGCTGTACCGCGACTACCAGCGCGACTTCCAGGGGCTCTACAGCGTGGCCTTCGCCGAAGGCACCGATCCGTGGAACGAGCGCGGCCTGTACTCCGGCATGGAGATCAAGGCTTCACGGGCCTGGACCATCAATGCCTACATGGACCAGTTCCGCTTCCCCTGGCTGCGCTTCCAGACCAACGGCCCCAGCAGCGGCTCCGACGTGCTCGGCCAGGTGACGTGGACCCCGAGCAAGGTGGTGCAGCTGTACGTCCGCGCGCGCCACCAGCGCCGCCAGCGCAACACCGAGGCGGACGTGCCGGGCGTGGACCCGCTGGTGCCGGTGGAGCAGACCAACTACCGCTTCAACGCGAGCTACCGCGTGAGCGAGGCCGTCACACTGCGCACACGCATCGAAGGCGTGGACCACCGGCGCGGCGATGGCCCGCGCGAGCATGGCTTCCTGATGTACCAGGATGTGGCGCACCGCCCGGTGCAAAGCCGCGTGGAGCTGACCGGGCGCATCGCCGTCTTCGCCACCGACAGCTACGATGCCCGGCTCTATGCGTTCGAGAACGACCTGCCCGGCCTCTACAGCATCCCGCCCTACTATGGCCGCGGCATGCGCTGGTACGCCATGGTGCGCTGGACACCCGCCCGCCACCTCGATGTGTGGGTCCGCTACGGGGCCTGGGTCTACAACGGACAGGACCGCATCAGCAGCGGCCTGCAGGAGATCGCCGGCGACCGCCGCAGCGACCTGCGGATGCAGGTGCGGCTGCAGTTCTGACCCCTCGCTACCGCGTAGGCGTGGCGGCGGGAGGTTCCGTGACCGGCGCCCGGTGCTCCGGCTCGCGATAGGCGCTGTAGATCAGCACCGCGATCACCGAGCAGACGACCAGCAGCACCAGCACGATGCCGAGGATGCCGCGCGCGGCGGGCGTATCATCGGGTGCATGCGGGTGCGCGTGCATGTCCGGTTCCTGGGGGACCAGCGGGGGAGGTTGTGAGGCGGCCATGGTGTTTCGGCTCTAAGTGATTGAATCTACGACGGCCTGGAGGGCATGTGCATCACCGGGCCTTGCGGCTGCGGGGGGCGGGGATCGGCGGGGTGCTCGCGCGTGGGCTGCGGCGGGGTGCCCGGCGTGCCCGGACGTTCCTCCGGGGTGTGCGAGGGGGCACCGGGAACGGGCTCCCGCTTGGGGGGCTCCGGCATGTACGGCTCCGGTACCGGCTGGGGACGCTGCTCCGGTGGCACGGGCGGGGTCGGCGGATCCGGCTCCCCCACGGCCGAGGGGAACGGAAGGATGATCGGGGGGCGCATGGGCATGGCTTTGCCTTTCCTGTGCGAAGACGATGCCAGCTGGCACCGATCTGGCTGCACGGAACGCCCCAACCCCGATCCCATGCGTACCCTCGACAACAAACGCGTCGCGATCCTCGCGACCGACGGCTTCGAAGAGGTCGAGCTGACCTCGCCGAAGCAAGCCCTGGAAGAAGCCGGCGCCACCGTGCACATCGTGTCCGAAGAGCCCGGCACCATCCAGGCCTGGCACGACGGCAACTGGAGCGACCGCTACACCGTGGACCGCACCGTGCGCGAGGTGAGCGCCGACGATTACGACGCCCTCGTGCTCCCCGGCGGCGTGCTGAACCCGGACAAGCTCCGGCGCAGCGTGCTCGCGGTGGACCTCGTCCGCTCCTTCTTCCTGGCGAAGCGGCCCGTGGCCGCCATCTGCCACGGCCCGCAGCTCCTCATCGAGGCGCGCGTGGTGCACGAGCGCAAGCTCACGTCCTTCCCCTCCATCCGCACCGACCTGCTCAACGCGGGCGCCCGCTGGGTGGACGATGAGGTGGTGGTGCACGACGGCCTCATCACCAGCCGCTCGCCCAGGGACCTGCCCGCCTTCAACAAGGAACTGGTGGAAGAGGTCGCCAAAGGTGTGCACGCCCGGCAACATGCCTGACCGACCCGAAGGGCATCCGGAAGGGGCGGCGGCGCCATCCGTGGGGAAGCCACGCCCCACTCCCCGCCCGCCCCGCTTCCGGGACCAAGCGACCGCTCCCCGCACCACGCTCGACCATGAACGGACCGCTCCTCCCCCGCGATCCCTACACGCCCGCCGGCCCGATGCACGGAAGGAACGCGGGACCGCCGTGTGGTGGCTGGTCCTGCTTGGCCTGCTGATCGACTTGGTGATCTGGGACATGCAGCGCACGCCTCGGGAAGCGGATGCGCCGCCGGCAACGCCGCGCACGGAGGGCACACCGCCGTGAACGGGAAGCTCAGTAATGGTCGTGGTACAGCTGGCCCGTGCCGGCCGTCTCCGCTTCGCTCACCTCGATGAGGTAACTGCCCTTGCCGCGCACGGCACATCCGTACAGGCCCGGGCCCAGTTGCACCAACGTGAAGGCGGCCGAGCGGATGAACACCAGCAGCTCATCCACCACCCCGATGCTCAGCTCGGCGTGCTCCTCCGGCGTGAAGGCATCACTGGAGGCCAGCCGCTCCAGCACGAAAGTGTGCGCGGCCGGACCGGTGCTGTCCAGGTGATGCGGGATCGCGGCGATCACCCGCTCCATGGTGGGGACCGTTCCATCGCCGCCCCTCGCCCCACGGACGGCTTCGTCCACACGGGACAGAAGGTGGAAATGGTCCTCCATGGAGACATGCGGGCGCACCGGGTCCTCCCACAGTCGGATGGGGATGGCACCGTTCCGGTCCTCCGCGATCATGTAGTGCGACGGGAGCAAGCCCCTCGCCTCGCCCTCCAGGAGATCTTCGATCACATGGATGAAATAGGCATCGGCGGCCTTCGCTTGTCGGTCGCCGTATCGGGGAACGATCGATAGGCTCATGCCCGGGAAGGGCAGATCGGGCGCCACCGACGTATCCGCCTGGGACAGAAGTGTTGCGGCCGGCCGGTCCGTTCCCCGAAAGGAGGAACGGGCGCTACACCTGTTCCGCTCATTTCCACTTGCTGATGCCCGTCAGCTTGTAGTGGTGCATGTCCATGATCAGGTGCGCGAACGGGCGTCCCTCCGCGATGAGGCCGGGGAAGAACGCGCTCTTCCGGAAATGCTGCCGCGCGGCGCCCTTCGTCCACTCGATGCGCAGGATCATCACCTCCGGGTCGTCGATGGACTCGGTCAGCTCATAGCCCAGGCAGTTCGGCATGGTATCCAGCTGCTTCACCGCGTGCGCGAGGCCCTGCATGAAACCGTTGCGTTCGGCTGCGCTCACCCGGTAGCGCACGTACTCCACCGTCATGCCGTCTCCCCTCCCACCGGCGTGCCGATCCTCCACCAGGATCAATTGACCAGGGGCGCCAGCAGCACGCACTGCTTGATGTGCACGATGGCCGCATCGCGGAGCGCGGGCGTCTGGAACTGGCCGCCCCGGCCCAGCGCACGGCCCAGCGCGTCGCGCAGCTCGAACGAGAACAGCGCGTGGCCGATGCGCACGAAGTTGCGGTCGTACATCGCCAGCCGCTGCACCTGCCAGATGCGCTGCTCCGCATCCTGCCGCGTGGCCGAGCCCTCCGTGTCCACCAGCAGCCGCACGCCGTTCCGCCGGCGCAGCAGGTAGCCCAGGTGGTGCAGCACGTCGGGCACGATCACGAACTCGGCGTCCACTTCATAGGCGAGGAGCGGCTCCGTTCGCGCGGGCGGTCTCATGGCCGTTCGGCGTAATGCGCTGCCAGGTCCAGCAGCAGCTGCTGCTTGAACGGCTTGCTGAGGTAGCCATCGGCATGGCATTCCTTCGCTTCCTCCTTCAGGCGCTCTTCACCGGAGATCAGGATCACCGGCAGCTGCGCGATCCGCGCATTGCGCTTCATCGCCGCACACACACGTGCGCCGTCCATGTCGCCCAGGCCGATGTCCATGAAGAGCACCGCGGGCCGCGTCTCCTCCAGGTCGCGCCAATCCGGCGGCCCTTTCCGCGCCGCCACGGTGAAGCCGCCTTTCTCCAAGGTGCGCTTCATCAGCGCCAGCAGGTCCGGGTCGTCGTCCACCACCATCACGGTGGGATGCTCGCCGGCCACCTGGGCCTGTGCGGCGGACGTTCCCGCTGCCTGCTTCTGATGTCCACTGCGGTCCATGGCCTTGCATCCGGCAGCGCCCCGACCGGAACACCGGGGGCGTCGCTCCATCCGTGCTTCCATGCATGGAAATGCGGTGCCATACCGGGCGCATCATCCGGCATCCCTTGGCGCTGTATGCCTTGGCAGGACCCACCCTCTCCCGCGAAGGGCCGGGGGCGCGGAAGCGCTTCCACACCTTCCACGATCGCCCGTCCCCGATCGGCCCGGCGAAAAAAGGAGGGCTCCGACCGAACCTTGCTGCTTAACGGGTGTTGAGGTATACGATCGGACCCCGTGCATGAGGCAGCGTCATGAAGTGAACGGATACCTGGTGGCCCTGGCGGCCACCGCGCTCGCCTTCCTGCTCCGCATCGCCCTGCAACCCATGCTGGGCGCACGGCTGCCCTTCTTCCCGTTCCCGCTGGCGGTGCTCGCCGCGTCGTGGTATGGCGGGCGCGCGCCGGGACTGGCCGCCACGGTGCTCGGGCTCCTCGCCGGCGCGTTCTTCCTCGACCCCTACCGGGGCTGGCTGAACATCAGCGCGGTGGACGCGATGCACCTGGTGGGATACCTCTTCGTCGGCATCGTGTTCGCGCTGATCGTCGGGCGGCTGCGCACCACGAAGCAGGCCCTGCGCGCCGAAGGCGAGCGCCGCCGCCACGCGGAGCGCGACACCTGGCACCGGGCCGAAGAGCTGCGCGCCACGGTGACCGCCGTGGGCGAAGGCGTGATCATCACCGACGCGCAAGGACGCGTCACCTTCCTGAACGCGGTGGCCGGCGACCTCACCGGCTGGCGGACGGAGGCCGCGCGTGACCGGCCCGTCATCGAGATCTTCCAGGCGGTGGATGGAGCGACGCACGAGCCGCTGAAGAACCCCGCGCTCCGCGCCATGGCCGCCCACGAACGCATCGGCCTCACGGGCCACAGCCTGCTGGTGGCCACCGATGGCCGCCGGCGCCCCATCGACGAGACCGCCGTTCCCCTGCGCGATGCCGCGGGCGCCATCATCGGCAGCGTGCTCGTGTTCCGCGACGTCTCCGAGCGCCGCGAGCAGGAGCATGAGCTGCAGAGCGCGGGCCGCCGCAAGGACGAGTTCCTCGCCACGCTCGCGCATGAGCTGCGCAATCCGCTGGCCCCCCTCGTGAGCGGCCTGGAGCTGCTGGAGACGAAGGCCCTGCTCGACCACGACGTGGCCGAGGTCCATCCCATCCTCTCGCGGCAGACGAACAAGCTGGTCCGCCTGGTGGACGACCTCATGGAGCTGAACCGCATCGAGCGCGGCGCCGTGGACCTGCACCTGGCCGTGCTCGACCTGCGCGCCGTTGTGAACGACGCGATGGAAGCGAACAAGCCCATGGCCGCGGCCGCCGGGCACGTCGTCCGCGTACGCAAACCGCTGGTGCCCGTCCAGGTGGAAGGCGACCACCAGCGCCTGGTGCAAGTGCTCACCCACCTGCTCGACAACGCCTGCAAGTTCACGCCGTCCAACGGCGTCATCCGCCTCACCCTGGAGATGTCCGCCGAGGAGGCGCTCATCCGGGTGCACGACAACGGCTATGGCATCCCGCGGTCGTTCCTGCCGCACGTGTTCGAGACCTTCGCCCAGATGGACGAGGGCCGCAAGAACGAGCACAGCGGCCTGGGCATCGGCCTCACGGTGGTGAAACGGCTGACGGAGATGCACCACGGCCGCGTGAGCGTGGAAAGCGTCGAGGGCCAGGGCACCGAGTTCACCCTCGCCTTCCCGCTCGTGACCCTGCCCTGGACCGATGCGCCCCCGCCCGGGCCCGAGCATGATCGCGAGGAGATCGGCCACTGGCGGATGATGGTGGTGGACGACAACCGCGATGCGGCCGAGCTGCTGGGGTCCGTGCTGCGCCGCGCCGGCCATACGGTGCTCAGCGTGTACAGCGGCATGGACGCCCTGGACGCCCTGCCCCGCTTCGCCCCGCAGGTGGTGATCATGGACATCGGCATGCCCGTGATGGACGGGTACGAGACCGCCACGCGCATGCGCCAGCAGCCCTGGGGCAAGAGCGCGGTGCTCATCGCCCTGTCGGGATGGGGACAGGAAACGGACATGGACCGCTCCCGCCGCGCCGGCTTCGACCATCACTTGGTGAAGCCGGTGGAACAGGAAGCCCTGGAAGAGCTCATCGCGCAGCTGCCCGACAAGGCCGCACCGAAGCGCGCGGTGACCGATGGCTGAGGCCGCGGCTCAGCGGTCCGGCCCGTGCTGCTCCTCGAAATGGTCGGTGTCCATCGCTCCCCGGGAAGCATCGCCGCCGATGTCCTCTTCCGCGGGCGGCGGAACAGGTTCCGCCCCATCGGCCTTGCCGGCCACCGGCACCTCATCGACGGCCTGCTTGCGGTAGGTGCCCCGGGGACGGATGTGCGGCTGCTGCCGGCGATCGATCAGGAGGGGCGCGCGATCGGCCGGCAACGGGACCGTGCGCCATCCCCCGTACGGATGGGGATAGCGCAATTCCACGTACCGGTCCGTGGCATGATCGAACACCGCATGGTAGTGCGGCACCGGGTTGCCGCGCAGGATGACGATGGACTCATTGAAGTGCAGGGGCTTCGCCGGCCGCCAGCGGGGCGACGCCAGAAAGGACTCCAGCAGCTCACGCTCCAGTTCAGCTTGCCGGTCCTGCAGCGGAATGGGGGCGGGAGGCGGGTGGGGACCTTGCTCCGCCCCTTCGTGGGAAATGGTCTGTCGCATGGTCAAAGGCTCGGATCTTCCGACGTACCGATCGCGGACCATTGCAGGGGCTTTCCGCCTCCCGCTTCTAGAGCCGCCGGACGGATGGGTCGCCGGCCCGTCGGGTAGGACCTTCCACACGCCCGGCCGCGATCGATCGGGGCGGTCCCACCTCGATCGGGCGGGGAACACCGGCGCATGAGCGGCTTTCCAGCGTGGTGCCCGATCTGCTGCGGTCCGGTCGTCAGCCCCATTCGTCATGAAGAACGCTCCAGCCCTCCCCGACCGTCCGTCGACATCCCCAAACCAAGACCCCCCGTCGCCCGCGCCCGAACGGGAAGCGCCCGCGCTCCCGCGGCGCCGGCGCATCCATCAACCCGTGTTCAGGACCCGGCTGTTCCTCGTGAGATGACAGCCCATGGCCATGCGCACGACCGACCGCTCCGGGACGAGCCTTCGTCCTTGGACCCTGAGCCGCGCGGCTCACCGGTGCGTGCACCGCGCCGGGTGTTCTGAACGCTCATCGTGATCCTGTCCTTCTTCGTGCTGCTGCTCATCCT